>JAWXBN010000113.1 GCA_034440155.1 Verrucomicrobiota bacterium
ATTCACAGAAGACCGTGTCATCCTCACTGAAAAGGATATCCCACAAAACATGATCAAAGCTCTCCGCGGGGCTGAAGATAAAAGGTTTTATGATCACCCGGGAATCGATATATGGGGAATCGCGCGTGCAGCCTACTCGAACCTGAAAGGGGGTTCCAAACAAGGCGGCAGCACTCTGACCCAGCAGTTAGCTAAAAATGTCATTGGTGATTCACGCCGCACAATGGAAAGGAAATTCACTGAACTTTTCCTTGCATTTAGGATAGAGCACCATTTCACCAAAGACGAAATCATGACCCTTTACCTGAATCGTGTTTATTTCGGGAATGGATATTTCGGCCTTGAAGCGGCTTCAAATGGCTATTTCGGAAAACCCGCTTCCAAACTAACCATTTCAGAGTCTGCTTTTCTTGCCGGCATGGTGCGGGCACCCAGCACATACTCGCCCTATACCAATTTTGAAAAAGTCCAGCACCGCCGTAATTTGGTTCTGGCCGGAATGCTCGACGAAGGAATCATTACCCCGGAGGAATATACCGATGCCGTCGCCGAAAATATCCGCATTATTCGCCGGAAGGTACGCGGGATCACCAGCCATTTCGCGACTTTTGTCATCCAGGAGTTACAAGGTATCCTGAATTTTGAAGATGCTGAATCCGCCCCGAAAGGCCTTTCCATCTACACGACTTTGGACTATCGGTTGCAGAAAAAAGCTGAAAAACTATTGAACGATCAGATAGGCGATATCCAAAGGAAAGATGCCCGAAAAAAGAAAGCTCCTGTTGATTTTGAAGGAAGTATCGTAGTCGCCGATAAAACTGGTGGTATTGTCATTTACTGTGCCGGGATAGACTTCCGCAAAAACCAGTTCGATCACATCAGACAATCCCATAGGGAAAGCAACTATCTGTTGAGCCCCTTTATACTGGGGATATCTTTTTCGCGCTTGGGCATTAATCCCGCTTTCCTTTTGGATGGGTCGTATTTCAGTCTCGAGGATATGCGCCAAAAGGATATCCCTCTGACCCGCGCACGTTCACGTTTTGGTAACCCTCTCATCATTACGCAAGATGCCTTGGAAATGGAGAACAGATCCATTATTCGCCGTGTGGCTGCAAATGTCGGTGCCGATTATTTTAACCGCTGGTTACAGGACGCAAAAATCGCTGTTTCAAAAGAAGATCAGAAAAAATTCTTTAACGAAATCTCTTCCCCTACCATATTCGAACTATTACCGCTCTACGGTTCACTCATTAATAATGGACGTCTGATGCCCGTTCATGTCATTGATCGGATCGAAAATGCATCCTCCCAAGCAATTTACGAATACAAAGCCCCAAAACCCAAACAAATTTTACCAGCGACTGACTCCACTCAACTAGGACTCATGATGATGGCTTCATCACTTTATAATAATCAACCTTCCCCTGGTCAAAAGTCGTCCACCACCAAGGGCTCCCCCTATAATAAATACAGCTCGTTTTCTAATGGAAATCTGGATTCATGGACGTTCGGATATTCGGCAGATTATGTACTTGCCACATGGCTGGGATCCATAAATAACCAACCACTTGGAGAAACAGAAGAAGCCCGCACAAAAAGCCTTCCACTCTGGAATGAAGTCGCCGAGCTAGTCCATTCTAAAGACAAAAAAGCTTCCTTACCCCATTCTGATAAAGGTTTTGTCAAAGTCGAAATAGACCGTTTCGACGGGAAAGTGGAGGGATTCGGTTATCTCGCTCCTGATAAAGACAATACATTTGTTTATCTCACAGAGTCCCAATTAAAAAATTTCAATCAGGGCAGGAACCGTACAGCCATGATTCCTCAGGAAAGTATTCTCTGGTTTCAAACAATCTTGGGGGAACGTGCAAATTCCCAAATCCGTCCGAGAAATTCTGAAAATGCCGGGCGCCATCCTTCAGCCAGGGAAATCCCCACCAATCCTGAGTACATCGTGCCCGGAATCCGCGGGGATATTATTTCTTCCGATGGGATCGTGCTGGCCACAGACCGCAAGGTACAGAGTCTTGTCCTGCCTTGGCCACCCCTCGATGAGGCTAAAGACGAAAAAGCAGCCATCCGCTGGGTTGACGAGAGAATAAAAGGAGCGGAAACTTTCTTTAAACGTAAATCCGAGCTTACCGATGATGAACTCAAAATGTTATACCGTTATCGGAGATATCATCCCATCAGTGTATTCAATGAACTTTCTGAAAATGAAGTTTCAAAATTCCTCAATACCCAAGATGCGTTGAAAGATTTTTCGCTCCAAGGCCTTCCTAAACGTGTTTATCCGCAAAACTCTGCTCTGGCCCATAGCATTGGTTATATTGGCCGTACACAAAGGAGGGGAAACAAAAAGTACCAAGCCAATGAAGTCCTTTTCGACACGTATGACGGTAAGACTGGTGTCGAACAACTCTTTGACACCGACCTGACCGGAAAGTCCGGACAAGTAATTATTAATACTACCCCGGAAGGTTTTACAGAATCACACTTACTTCTCCAATCACCGGGCATTGGCAATAACGTACGTTTAACGATTAATATGCAATGGCAAAATGCCATGGAAGAGGCCCTGTCTAAAATCAAACAAGGTGCGGGAGTCATCATTGATATTAAAACCGGCGAGATCGTGGCGATGGCCTCCTACCCGGCTTATAACCCAAATGATTTTGTCCCATCAGTCCCCGCCGAGCTTTGGCAGGAACTTTCGTTGAACTCGGACAGGCCCTTACTCAATAAGGCATTCCAAGAACATTACCCTCCCGGATCAGTTTTTAAAATCGTCACGACACTCGCTGCGATGAAACAGGGAGTCTTCGATCCTGATTATTCGTTAAAAGTCAATGGGGGCTATAATGCAGGGGGAGTTTACTTCACATTCAAGAGGGAATTTGGCGATTATAATTTCTTGGAGGCAGTGACATATTCCATGAATGCCTATTTTATGGATATGGGAGCACGCACAGGCAGGGATTCTTATGTCAAATCCGCTCAAGAACTCGGGATCGGTAAAAAAACCGGTATCGACCTGCCCAATGAAATCCCGGGGTTTATGCCCACACCCGATTATGTCCTTAAGAAGCATAAAAGGATCATGGGACCGGGAGACATGGCCAATACCTCAATCGGACAAGGTGATGTCCTGACTACCCCCTTACAAATTGCTTGGATCACCTCAGCTGTTGCTAACCGTGGACACTTTTATGAGCCGCACATTGTCCGCGCAGTGGAAACTCAGGATGGTTCGATCGTCAGGAACTTTACCCCCAAGCAAGTGAAGACTTTCGATATTCATGAAGTGGAATGGGATTCCCTGCACGAAGGCATGAAAAACGCTGTAAAGGAAGGAACCGCTAAAAAGCTAAATTTCAAAGAAGTCTCGGTGGCAGCAAAAACCGGTACAGCCCAGATCGGCACAAAAACAAGGAAACGGTATGCCGCTTGGATCACAGGTTTCTTCCCTGCGGATAACCCCAAGTATTCATTTTGTTTTCTATACATTGGTCAGTGGGATGAATTGATTACCGGCGGTAAAAATGCAGGGCAAATCGCCAAGGACACGCTGCAGAAGTATTTTTCTGTCGCACAACCTATCACCCCCGATCAGGAAAATATTCCTGATGAAGCTATCGACGGACTGGAACCCCCGACAGACCCGACACAACTATCCCCGGGTGAAGAACTCATGCTCCGCCAAAACAACCCGGACGCCAGTGACACTAATACGGCCCCTGTGGAAGTGGTCCCGAATCCCGAAGAAACAATCACTCCCCCTG
>JAWXBN010000114.1 GCA_034440155.1 Verrucomicrobiota bacterium
CCCTACAGGAAAGCCGGATGTACACAGCGTGTAGGGCAAGCGGCCCTGCTTGCCACAGGCCAGGCGTTCACGGACACATCCGACATTCGGCAACCGGGCCTCGGTCGCCCTACAGGAAAGCCGGATGTACACAGCGTGTAGGGCAAGCGGCCCTGCTTGCCACAGGCCAGAGTTTCACGGACACATCCGACATTCGGCAACCAGGGCCGGTCGCCCTACTGGAAAAGAATTTCTCGCGAAGTCCGCGAAGGAAGCAAAGTTTTTTTTCCGACTGGAGGGACATGCTTCCGCATGTCCGAGATCACGGGACCAAACCGGAATTTATCCGTGAAACCCCGGGCATGCGCAAGCCTGCCTCTGCAGTAGGGCAACAAGGATATCCCCTCCCAGACCCTATCCGAAAACGTAAACCAAACAAACTGGAGGGACGAGTTTCTCACTCGTCCGGGCCGCACGGACACATCCGACATTCGGCAACCAGGGCCGGTCGCCCTACAGGAAAAGCCCGCTACAAAAAAACTATGAACTTTTTTTCCGTGTGGCCCAGTAGAAAGGGAGTCTGTGCAAGTGGGCAATGGCATAAATGACAACAGTATCCTTGTCGATACTGTAGAAAACGCCATAAGGAAATTTTTTAACCAATGCCCGGCGGATTCCCGGGATACATTCAGGATAGAGCTCCGGGTAACGGGATAATCTCAAGATTGTTTGTTGAATGACTGTAATGAATTGTTTGCCCAGACCTTCGAGTTGTTCTTCATACCAAAGAAAAGCTTCATCCAATTCCTTTTCAGCAAGAGGATCAAAAACAATATTCACAGATACTTATCCATGACCTGTTGATAGGAACGGGTCCGGGTCCGGCCAGTACGCATCAATGTCTTGCGGCGGGAGACTTCTTTGATCCAAGCCTTTTCAATCAGGGGGTCTGGTTTGTCCAGATCAGTCAGAATCATGTCCACGAGTTTGACTTTCTGACCGATTCCCATGTTTTTGGTCTGATTGAAAATTTCTTTAATCGTCATCCCCTGAATATAAGCAGATTTTAGGTTGTTTAACAAATTAAAGTTGCCGTTTGAGTAATTTACCCCACGCCGCAAAAAATGAGTTTCTCGTCCGGGCCGCACGGACACATCCGACATTCGGCAACGGGGCTCGGTCGCCCTACAGAAAAGCCGGATGTACACAGCGTGTAGGGCAAGCGGCCCTGCTTGCCACAGGCCAGAGTTTCACGGACACATCCTCCCCCCCCCAAGTTCCCGCGAACACGGTCGAGCGAGAGAATCTCGACCCTTCATATCCCCGCATCTATCCACCTTCGTGTCTTTCGTGCGCTTCGTGGTGCAACTTGCTCCTCTTAATTGGAGGGACATGCTTCCGCATGTCCGAGATCACGGGACGAAGCCGGAATTTGCCACGGGCTCTGTCGTCCTGCAGCTCGGCTAACTTCGTGCCTAGTACTTTGCACCTCCTCCCCCGCCGCCATTGGGCGGGGAAGGGTGCGGGAGGATAGTTTTTATTGTTCTGAATAATTCCAGAGGAGGCCGCCGTCGACGAATACGGTGGTGCCGGTCATGTAATCGGCATCGGTGGAGGCGAGGAATGCGGCAATACCGGCGACGTCTTCGGGTTTACCGAGGCGGTTGAGCGGGATATTCCCCAGCAGAGCTTTGAGCAGGTCGGGGCTATTCATGAGCTTGGAATTTATCGGGGTCTCGATCGCGCCGGGGGCGATATTATTAATCGTGATATTGTAGGGGGCCAGCTCGATGGACAAATTACGCGTGAGCATTTTTAGCGCACCCTTTGTCGCACAATAACTGCTGAAATGGGGGAAGGGGAGTTCCTCATGGACAGAGCTGATATTGATGATCTTGCCGGGTTGTTTGACAGCCATCCGGTGTTTGACGAATTCCTGAGTAGCAAAGAAAAGGCCTTTGAGATTCACATCGAGGACAAAGTCGAAATCCTTTTCGGTGACATCCCAGAAAGAGGCATTACGTTCGACCCCCGCATTATTGACGAGGATATCGATCTGGCCGGCTTTTTGAACGGCGATCTGGATCATTTCGGCATCTTTTTGGGCGACCGAGAGGTCTTCAGCGACAAAAACGACTTTGCGACCGAGATCGGTAATGGCTTTTTCAGTGGCCTTAGCACTATCGGTTTCAGAGCGGTCATCGATGATGATGTCGGCACCTTCTCGAGCGAGGCGGATGGCGATAGCGGCACCGATACCTTGGGCGGCTCCGGTGATAAGGGCGGTTTTTCCAGCGAGTTTCATTTTTTAGGGTCCTTTGATGTTCGGGTTAATTTTTCCAATTCTTCTTTAGATAAGCAGGGGAATTCCCCAGCGATATCCACACGCGGCTGCATGAGCTTTGCGATGAGGCCGGTCCAGCCTGTCTGGTGGGAGGCCCCCACGCCACGGCCACTGTCCCCGTCGAAATATTCATGGAAGGGCACGTAATCGCGGAACGCGGGATCATCCTGCATTTGAGGGTACAGCCCGTAAACCGGGCGGCGTCCTTTTTCGTCCTTGAGGAAAATGCGTTTCAGGCGTTTGGTGATCTCATCGGCCACCTCTAGGATGGTCATATAAACACCCGACCCCGTCGGGCACTCGATCGTGAAATCGTCACCGTAATAATAATGGAATTTCTGGAGGGACTCGATCAGGAGGTAATTCATCGGCATCCAGATGGGGCCACGCCAGTTCGAGTTCCCCCCGAAAAGGCCGGAGTCGGATTCGCCGGGCAGGTATTTGACACAGAGGTCGGGTCCATCGAGATTCATCCGGAAGGGATGGTCGAGGTGATAGCGGGACAGAGCGCGGATCCCGTAGTCGGAGAGGAACTCCGTCTCGTCGAGCATGCGACGGAGCAGGGCCTTCATCCGGTGCCCGCGCAAGAGCGAGAGCAGGCGGCGTTCGCCCTTCCCACAGACTGTCCAGCGCGAGACGAGGTTAGCCATTTTTGGTTTATGATTTAGGAACCACTCCATGTGCTCGGCGAAATTTGGGAATTTCTCATGGAGATCGGCGGGCAAGACCATGACGGCAAAAAGTGGGGTCAGGCCCACGAGGCTCCTGAGGCGGACGGGAATCGTTTGTCCGTCATCGCGGTGGACGACATCGTAGAAAAACTGGTCCTCTTCATTCCAGAGATCGGCATTATGTTCGCCTTCCCCAGACATGGCCCGGGCGATGTAGAGGAAATGCTCGAAGAATTTAATGGCGGTCTCTTCATAGACGGAATTAAAACGCGCCAGCTCCAGAGCAATTTGCATCAGGTTCAGACAATACATCGCCATCCAGCTCGTGCCGTCGGTCTGGTTGAGATTATAACCGGGGGGCAGGGGGGCACTGCGGTCAAATGCCCCGATATTGTCGAGGCCCAGGAATCCGCCTTCGAAAATGTTATCGCCTTTTTCATCCTTGCGATTAACCCACCAGGTGAAATTAATCAGGAGCTTATGGAAAATTTCTTCGAGGAATTTAACGTCGCCTGTGCCCCCGTTATATTTCCGGTCGATCTGATAGGTGCGGAATGCTGCCCAGGCGTGGACGGGAGGATTTACATCACTGAAATTCCATTCATAAGCCGGGATTTGGCCATTCGGGTGCTGGTAATAAACTTTTGTCAGCAGGCGTAACTGGTCTTTGGCGAAAGTGGGATCAATAATCGAAAAGGGCAGCATGTGGAAGGCGAGGTCCCATGAGGCGAACCAAGGATACTCCCATTTGTCGGGCATGGAGAGGACTTCCGAGGAATGGAAATGGAACCAGTTACTATTCCTGCCGGTGAGCCTTTCCTTTGGCGGTGCGGGCTGGGTAGGATCCCCTTTCAGCCATCGGGAGATGTCATAATGATAGGATTGTTTGCTCCAGATCATTCCGGCGAATGCCTGGCGCTGGACATTCTTTTCATCTTCACAGGTGATCCCCGTTTGGATCTGGTGATAAAATTCGTCGGCCTCCTTGATCCGTGCAGAGAAAACGGAATCAAAATCAGCAAAAGCTTCTTGTTGTGGATTTTTACTGAGACGGACGCGGAAGGTCGCTGATTGGCCGGGACCGACGGATGTTTGGTGGAGGACCCCGAGTTTCGTACCTGTGCCCGAGGGATTCACCACGGTTTGATTACCCGCGATGACGTATTCGTGGAATGCGTCTTTGTAGTAACCCCCGGTGTCCGGTGTGCCGTAGAGTCTGGGTGTATTCGTTTCATTCTGGGTGAAAAGAGGGGTGGTGCTGTCCTCGTAATAAAAATGGTAACTGCCGATATAAGGATCGGGGCAATCGAGATTCACGCATTGTGGATTTGTCAGGGCCAAAACGGGGCGTGCTTCGCCCTCGGACCAAGACCAGTTATTCCGGAACCAAAGCTGGGGGATGACCCACACGGGGGCGGTCTCTGGACCTTTATTGGTGAGCGTGACCCGCATCAAGATGTCTTCGGCGGAGGCTTTTGCGTATTCGATAAAGACATCAAAGTAACGGTTCTCATTGAGGACACCCGTATCGATTAATTCATATTCATGCTCGAGCTTGGAGCGTTGGCGGTTGACCTCGATTAATTGCCCATAAGGGAAGGCGGCCTGGGGATACTTATAAAGCATCTTCAGATAGGAATGGGTCGGTGTGGCATCGAGATAATAATAAATTTCTTTCACGTCCTCGCCATGGTTACCTTCGGAATTCGTCAGGCCAAAGAGCCGTTCTTTGAGGATCGGATCTTTACCATTCCACAGCGCGAGTGCGAGGCAGAGCCGCCCGGCATCGTCGGAGAAACCCCCGATCCCGTCCTCACCCCAGCGGTAAGCACGGCTGCGGGCCTGGTCGTGGGTGAAATTATTCCAGGCATCACCATTGGCACTATAATCCTCGCGGACAGTGCCCCATTGGCGTTCTGAGAGATACGGGCCCCACTGGCGCCAGTTAGTGGTATTTTCCCGGATCTCGCGTAAGCGGTCGTACTCGGCACCGGTAATGGGGGGTTGCTCAGGCATGGATTTACTTTATCGGGGTGATGATCATGTGGTAGAGGCCGGGTAACCCGCTGGAGAGGACGGCCACCCCGATGCACAAGACGAGGAACCCGAGGATTTTATTCAAGGCATTCATACCGTTGCATCCGAGTTTATTTACGAGGGGTTCACCTATACGCAGGCAGATAAAATTTAGCAGTACCATCAGGAAAAGCGCGATCAGGCTACCGCCAAAAGCCTCCACATCATGGGCTCCCACACCCAGGGAGATAGCGACACTCATGGCCCCAGGATTGGCCATGATCGGCAGGGCCATCGGGCTCAGGGAAATGTCAGTCTTGTCCACGGCTTCCTTGTGTTCGGCATCATTGAGTTTCGGAGCAGCATTAAGCATCTGCCATCCGACATGCGCCACGACGAGGCCTCCCGCGACCCGGATGATGTCCACGGTCAGGCCAAACATTTTGAGGATGATTTGCCCGGCTAACATAAAAACCGCCAAGATAATAAATGTATAAACGCAGGATTTGAGCGCCTGTTGTTTCCGGTAACTGTCCGTGTCCCCGCCGGTGATGCTGTAAAAAATCGGGGTATTACCCACGGGATTCAGCAAGGGGAAAAATGCCGCCAGTCCGGCCCAGAGGGATGTAAGAAAGAGTGCGCTCACGGGTTTAGTTATTAAATGGAGTCATAGGCCCGCTCAAGAGGTTTCTTTGAATATTTCGGTGACAGTCAGGTTAAATTCTCAAGGTTACGCTTCGATGCAGGATATTTTTTTTAAAAAAAAGCATACACAGTGAGGGGATATCCTTACTCCGGAAAGCTCTGGCGATCTATCCAAAAAGCAGGGCTTGTTTGCGCCCGGCATCAATGGTAAGTCTCTTTTTATGGGGCATTATGTGGAATACCGCTCAGAGCTAATGAATGGGGGATAAACTAATGTATCTCATCATGATCATCCTTTTAATGTTTGTCTTTCCGGTGATATCGATCCTTGTGGAGTTCTTTGTTTTACGGAATCCCGCAGGGACCATTTTACTCGTGGGAAAATGGTTCGTTTTCTGGGGGGTGGGTGTCCGTCTTTTTCTGGCCGGACTACGGCAGTCCCTGACACCCTCATTCACTGCTGAAAAGATTTTCGGGATTACGGATAAAAAATCTTTGATCCTCGTGCAGGAACTCGGTTTTGCAAATTTGGCGATAGGAATCTTAGGGATATGCAGCCTGTTTTCTCCCAGTTGGCTCACTCCGGCGGCGGTTTGTGGGGCACTTTTTTACGGCTTGGCTGGCATCCGCCATATCACCAGTAAAAAAAACGGACTGGGGCAAATCGCGATGATCTCTGACTTGTTCCTTTTTGTCGTCCTACTGGTGTATGTGGCCGCAGCAATTTGCTGAGATAATGGAGGGGGCTTTGAATTACGCAGATGCTTAGACATCATGCCAGCGATGTGTTGGCTGTCTGGACGAGCGTGTCAATAAAGTGACGTAATGGGGGTGGGGTCTGACCTTTTTGCCAGAGGATAATAATATCCCATCGTGCAAACGGATCGGAAACGGGAATGAATTTGACGTACGGATGACGATAAGAGCGGAAATATCCCGGTAATAATGTCACGGCCGATTCCGCAGCTACCGGACCGAGTACATGCCTGATGCCGTCGATTCTTCCTAGAGAAAACGCGCTGAGTTCATCAGAGGCCACGAAGAAATTGTCGAGTTCCTGACGTGGAGATGGACTCATGCGCCGTCGAGTCGCTAGCAATAAAGATCATCCGATCAAAAACAACCGTGAGCAAGATACTGACTGCGACGATGAGCAAAGGCAGGAACCAAAGCCTCGAATGAAGGTAGCTCCAGAGAAGTTCCCCCCCCAGTTTATTCATAAATGTTTTTTTCTGCCATTTTTCCCCACCGTCGTATCGCCCAGCATGTCGTAAACGTAAGCCATTTTTACGAGTACGAAAGCTGTAGCGGTCAGGGGAATGGCGAGTAGGACGCCGAGGAATCCGCATAAGACGCCCAGCAGCACCAACGCCAGCACGGTCAATGCCGGTGGCAACAAGACGGTGTAGCGTTGGACCAAGGGCGCGATGACATTGCTTTCGATGACGCAGTTCACCACCAGATAAAGCAACACGACATAAAAGGCGTGCCACGGACTGATCAGGAAGGCGAGCAGGATGGCGGGAATCGCGGAAACCAGAGCCCCGACCATGGGGACAAAATTAAACAGACCCGCCAACACGCCCAGCGCAATCGGCAGCGGAATGCCGATGAGCATTAACCCTATGCCAGTGAGGGTGCCGACCACGATCATGGAAAAAAGCTGGCCCAGCAGCCAGTTGCGCAGCGTCGTACCGATCTCATCGAGGATTTCCCGGACACGGGCGCGCTTGTGGATCGGAAAGAGATGGAGGAGTCCTCCGACATACACTTGGGGTTCCGCAGCCAGATATAAACCGAGAAACAAGACCAGACCGAGACTCGTTACTGCTTCCAGGCCGACGGAAAAGAAGCCGCCGACCTTTGTCATGATTTTTTCGCCATCCAAACCAAAATCAGAAAGAACGGGCAGTTTTTTTTCCAGATAACGAGCCCACTCCATTCCCTGAAGTTGCTCCCGAAACTGGCCCAAGGCCCGGGGCAATTCGTTGGCCAGTTCGTTAAATTGCTCCTCCGCATGCGGCGCGACTAGCCAGCCCGCCAGTGCGCACAGGGCCAGTAAGCTCACTACCACGAGCACGAGCGACGAGATCGGTGATAAGGGAGTCCGGGTGCTGATCAGATTTGCCAAACCGCGCAAGAAGATGGCCAGCAGGATTCCCGCGAAGACAATCAGCCAGACGTGTATCGAAAACCAGATCAGCAACCACAGCACGGCTATAGCCGTCACCACGCCCGTGACCGTCAGCACACGCTTGACGAATTGGCCGTACGAAAGTGCTGGAGTTACTCGTTCTTTTTTGATGGGTTCATTAGTCATGATTCAGTATTCTTTTATTGCCGGGTCTAGAGACCTTGCGAGGGTGAACGCTGGTGGTGGCTCCTAGGAGATTCTCCCCCTCGTCCACCGACTGGGCTTGACGGGCCTGCTCCTCAATGATGCCGGCCTCGTTGGATAACCCCGCTTCGGCTTTTGTGGAGACTGTATCTAATCCTTCCGAGCGCAGCGACTCGCCGGATGATTTGAGCGAAGCAGGGTCCTTCGTTGGCTCCTGCTTCGTGTCGAGCATTGTGACGGGGACGCCGTGGGGGAATACAACTTCTCGTGCCTCGTCGGGCATGCTGATGCCGTGTTTCTGAAAGGCTCGTTTTACCAGCCGGATCACGGAAGACCGTACCTTGAGCCAGCTGTGTTCATGGCCATTGATCCAAAAGTAGATCCTTAAATTTACGGTCGCTTTGCCGAGGTCGTCTGCCAGTACCCAAGGCTCTGGCTCTTTCAAGACCGCTGGGTGATCCAGTAGCACCTTCAGGGCGACATCCTGTGCTTCATCAATAGCGTCGTCATAACCGATCCCAACGACGAAGTCCTCCCGCCGGTTTGGGGTAGCGGTAAAGTTTTGAAGTGTGCTCTTGTAAACAGCGGCGTTAGGGACTTGCACGAGATTGCCGTCGAGGGTCAGTAACACAGTGGTGCGGATATTCAACTGCCGCACATAGCCGGTGACTCCGACGATTTCGACCATATCCCCCGTTTCAAAAGGGCGCTGGATGCTCAAGAATATGCTGGCTAGGAAGTTCTCCGTGATGTCCCGAAAGGCGATGCCGACAGCCAGTCCGACCAGGCCGGTTCCACCGACGATCGTCAATGCCAGTTGAGTCAAACCGGAGACTCGTAGGACGACATAGGTGCCTGCAAGAAACACGATCACGCCCAGACCTCCCGCGAGGACGCCACGCAAAAGTTTCGCCCGGACTCGGCCGATGAGAAATTTTCGAGTGCCGCGCGCCGTTAACCATCCGGCCCCTGCCGACAAGGCCAGGATAAACAACGCGACAAGGAGGAACGGAAGGGAGCGGATAAGATCGCGCGACAGTCCCGAGAGCCCGCTTCGCGCCCCCCGAAAGTCCCAAGCGGACGGCTGGGACACTTCTATCCGGTTAGCCACGGCGACCACGTCCTGGGTATTACGAGTCAGGTCGCCAGCCCATTTCTTGATCTCATCACTTTCAGACCGGCCTTTGAGAAAAACAACGCCATCGACGACCTCGACTTGCGGCGCGACGATCCAGCCGGTGGCCTCCAAGACGCTCTGGAGACGTTTACGTATCTCCTCGTCGTGCGCGATTGGTTCCACGGCCACTTTTTCCGGCGCGAGAGAAAGCTCCTCCTCCTTGGGTATAGGTAGATTATGGGGAGCGGACGGGTCTGCCTGCGCCATCACCGATGTAGTCAGTGCACTCCACCAGAGGAAGCCTGAGAATGCCGCGCGCAAAATTCGGAGCTGGAGGTGGCTGGATTGTTTCACCAGCAAACGTAGGTGCCAGAAGCTTGACCGCAGAATACTCAAATGCAGTTTGAGTTTATCCATGGATCACCTCCGGGCCTGAAGGTAATGATCGCAGCGAGTTGCTCTTGCCTTTTGCCCGGACTTCCGTCTGCGCCGCACGAGATAGCAAAATCCGAAGGCACCGAAGTAGCTTGAGAGATAAGCCCACACGATGAAGAGCACGACGCAGCCCAGTGCGCCGTAGAGTACTTTGGATTGAGCGAAGTAGGCTACATAAACCAAGAATACTAATTGGCAAATCCAGATCATGGCCGTCGCGGCCAGTCGCCGCCGTAACGGTACGAGCTGATCATACAGCGCAAACCGGATGCTCGACGACCCGCCGTTGATTGCCAGAAGAGACAATAACTCGTGGTTAGCCTGCACGGTCTTACCGCGTGTGGCAAACTCCACTGGGCTTGCTGTACTTTTTGACTGTAGATAGATGGGCATGTCAGGAGTTACCTTAGCGACAATGTGAGGCCGTTATTTACAGCAGCATCCAGACTCGCCCTCGGGCTCGGCCCCGTCGGTCGTGGATAGGAACTTCTCCCGGCAGGGGGAGCTGCAAAAGTAGAAGGTCTTTCCAGCGCGTGAGGTGTGGAGAGCGGAGGTCTCGTTTACAGTCATACCGCAGATGGGATCTTTGGTCTCAGTTTTTGTTATATTCATGATCAAATGGTACACAGGGAATTTGGAGAACGATATAGGGTGAATACCCCACCGAGTATCAAGGTACTCGAGCGACACCCGGAAAAACGTGTGTTTCCAAACCTCAAGTCGAGCGAACGCGGCTGTGGTGCCAAGGTATCCACGGCGCTCACACAGAGGACCAGTCAAATGATGCCCGGTCACCTTTCAGGAAATGGAGGCGTTCATGAAAGAAAATATCTCAAATCTCAGCATGACCCCTATTCTATAAAAGGCGCTGGTGGTTTTTCATCGCTCCAAGGATACCCGTTTTTGTCGGCCTTGGTGCACCCGACAATCTGCGGCCACGACTAGAGTGTTGGCGTCCGCCCCATGCGGCTCCGTC
>JAWXBN010000115.1 GCA_034440155.1 Verrucomicrobiota bacterium
GATTTTCCGGGGCGGGGATGACTTGACTAAACCCTGTGAAGATTTTCTTGAACCTCTTGGCTTTCAGGATTAAACAAAATGCACAAAAATCTCTAAGATTAATCAGCAAAGAACCAAGATTATAGCATATACGACTTGTAAGGTTCCAGCTGGGGGAAAAATTTTCAATTCAAAACAGGGTGCTCACAGTCCTGGATCAACCGATTATCCCATTTATCCGTGGGGATGGAACATATCCTGACATCTGGGCGGCGAGTGAAAAAAAGGTCATGGATGCCGCTCTCGAAAAGGCTTACGGCGGGAAGAAAAAGATCGCTTGGATGGAGGGTGCCACCCAGATCAAGTGTTCAGAATTCGGTGATAATATCATCGCCCACATGTAGGGGGGTAAAGGAAAATCGAGAGAGTTCCGAATTCCGGGTTCAGAAGACGTGAGATTTTAAAGCCGGGGCAATTTGCTCCGGCTTTTTTTATGTCTTATTTTTAGTTTAATACTACCACCTTTAAGAGAGGGTGATGGTTGAAGAGAGGTGATAGGATGGGCCTTATTCCGCGTGAGGAAACAGCCCCGAGATCCTTAAATCTCGAAAATAACGTTACCGATCTGGACTTTGTCACCGGGTTTGAGGATGGCGATCCGGTCGATTTTGAGACCATTAACCTTTGTCCCGTTCGTGGAGTTTAAATCTTTAATCAAAAGCAGGTCATCCCAAGTGCGGATGGCGCAATGGCGCTGGGACATGCTCGTATCTTCGATACAAACGTCACAATCCTCCGCACGTCCAAAGACGAGTGGTTCATCGGAAAAACTGAGTTCTTTTTCCTCCAGTTCGACAATTTTTTCTTTCTCTTTCATCGAAGCATATCATAGCTGAATCAAGCAATTGTCAAAAGGGAAAATTCAGGCCATAGTTTTGGCTGTCATGTTTTTCCAGCAATTTTATACCATCAAAGACCTACGGGCGTGGTCGCGTAAAGAGCCTTCGTTAGGGGTGGTAGGGTTTCCGGTGAAACATTCCGCTTCACCCCCGATGCAAAATGCCGCGCTGGAGCAATTTGCGGAATTCAAAGATTGGCGTTACTTCCGTTTCGAGATTGAGGACAAGGATTTAAAGGAGGCCCTCCGGATTTTTGGTGAGAAAAATTTCATCGGATTAAATCTGACAGTGCCGCATAAAGTAATGGCCTACCACATGATTGATCAGCGGGATGAATCCTCTGAGACTGTCCAGGCGGCTAATACCCTGCTTTTTGACTGGCCGGGCAGCGGCTCCCTGCCTGAGGGATATTCGACTGACGGCTACGGCCTTTTGAAAGGGTTGGAGACTGATCTGTCATTTGATCCTCAAGGCAAGACCGTTCTTTTACTGGGAGCTGGTGGAGCTGGCCAGACAGCGGCGATTACCCTAGAAAAGCAGGGGGCGGAGGTTTTATGGCATAACCGCACCCCGCAGAAGGTCGCCGCATTGATTCCCGGACTGGGATTAGAGAATACGTATATGGTGAACCCCGGGCAAATTGCGTGGGAGCAAATTGATCTGGTGGTGAATTCGACGAGTGCCGGGCTGGGGGAGAAACCGGTGAGTCCACTGGATTTCGGGACAGTTTCAGGACACAAGGAAAGTCTTTGCGCCTATGATATGCTTTACGGGAAGGACAAAACGGCTTTTATCTCGGGGGCGGAATCCCTGGGGATCCACGCCGCAGGAGGATTATCGATGCTCCTCCATCAAGGGGCTAAAGCATTTGAAATCTGGACAAAAAAGCAAGCTCCGCTAGAAGTAATGGGCGAAGCATTAAAGAAAGCGATCTATGGAATTAAATGATATCTTAATGAGTGGACCGATGATGGTGGTGGTGTTTATCTTCGGAGCCTGTATAGGGTCTTTCTTGAATGTGGTTATCTATCGATTGCCGCGCGATTTGTCTGTGAATAGCCCCCGGAGATCATTTTGCACAACGAGCGGGAAAAGTATTCCTTGGTATGACAATATCCCTATTGTCAGTTATCTAATGCTTAAAGGGAAGTCACGTTTTGACGGGCAACCCATCTCGATCCGGTATCCGATTGTCGAGGTATTGACCGGGGTGTTATTCCTCTGGGTATGGTCAGCCCATCCGGGTAACGCCGTTACGGCATTCCTTTATTTGATTCTTACCGGGTTCTTGATTGCCGGTTCAGGTATTGATTTTGAGCATTATATTATTCCCGATGAGATTACAAAAACGAGTATTGTCATGGGGATCGTTTTGAGTGCGATTTGGCCTAATTTACACCGGACGGAAGATTATGGTACTTCCTTTGGTTTGGGAATATGGGGTGCATTATTTGGTTATGGCCTCCTCTGGATCGTGGGATACTTGGGTAAAATAGCCTTTAAAAAAGATGCCATGGGCATGGGGGATATGAAGCTCCTAGCCGGGATCGGGGCGTTTCTCGGGGCACAGGCGGTTCTATTCTCCCTCGTGATAGCCTCCTTTGCGGGGGCTGCCGTCGGACTCTCCTTAGTGGCAGGCAAAAAGAAGGAGCTTTCCACAAAGATTCCTTTTGGTCCTTACCTTTCTTTTGGTGCTTATATCTGGATGGTCGGTGGTGACAGGTTATGGGATTGGTATCTCAGGACATTAATCCCATCCGAAGAGGTAGCCAAACAGGCTATCGGACTCATTACCGGTTTTTAAAGGGTCTCGCAAGTCGCGATAAAAAGGTCAGCCCCGTAGGATTCACGCATTTTTAAGGCTATTTGTGTGGCCGATTCTTTCGTGTCCGCAATCCCGAAAACGGTCGCCCCACTCCCGCTCATCATGGAGGCTATCGCTCCCGATTTCAGGAGGTCTTCCTTGAGGATATTCAAAACGAGATGTTTTTTTAAGACAGGCAGCTCTAGCGAATTAAAGATATGTTTTTGGAGCTGGTCGTAGTTCCCGCTATTGATGACATCCACGAGGGTGCCGATCGGTGGGGCAATTTGCGCGGGACATGTGGCATAGGCTTCATAGGCCCATTTAGTGGATACTCCAAATCCTGGATTAACCATGACGAGGTGCAATTTGCGCGCGAGTGCGACGGGTTCGATTTTTTCCCCGCGCCCTGTGCAAATAGCAGGGGTAGCTTTTACAAAAAAGGAACAGTCTGAGCCGAATTCCGCAGCAAATTGCTCTAGTCGGGCATCGTCGAGACTCAGATTCCAAAGTCCGTTTAATGCCTTGAGTGTCACGGCCCCATTGCTCGAGCCTCCCCCCATACCTCCTCCCATCGGAGTGTATTTCTCAATGTGGATATGGAGTCCGCGGGCGGGGATTTTGAGTGCGTTTTCGAGGGTTTTTACGGCCTTATAAACGAGGTTAGTCTCGTCGCAAGGCACATCAGGCTGGTTACAGGACAGGGTGGTTTTACCGGAGGAATCCTCCTCGATCTCTAACCAATCCCCGAGACTCAGGGGCACCATGAGCGTTTCAAGCTCATGAAAGCCGTCAGGACGTTTTCCGGTAATTCGGAGATAAAGGTTCGTTTTTGCCGGCGAAAAAATCTTCATAGTCATAAGGAAGCGTTTGCGTTTCCTGATAGAGAGGCTTAAATTTTCACTATGATGAAGTCAAAACTAATCGTCGCTTTGGATGTGCCTGAAGAATCAGAAGCTAAAAAAATAGTCGAGGAGCTTCATGATTGTGTCGCCTATTTTAAAGTGGGCATGCAGATGTTCACCCGGTTCGGTCCGGGGCTTGTGTCCTATATCAGGGGAAAAGGAGCAGATGTTTTCCTTGATCTGAAATTTCACGATATTCCAAATACGGTCGCGCACGCGGTGACCTCTGCCGGTTCCTTAGATGTAGGAATGCTGACCATCCATGCCTCGGGGGGATCAGACATGATGCACTCGGCTATGGAGGCTGCGGGTAAAGTAGCCCGTAAACCGGTGGTTTTAGCCGTCACTGTCCTGACGAGTATGGATCAGTCGGATATGGAGGAAATCGGGATCGATCATACCGTATCCGGGCAGGTCCTGAATCTGGCCCGTTTAGCGCAGCATTCAAAAGTGGACGGATTGGTTTGTTCTGCCCACGAGATTTCATTGATCAAGAATGATATTTGCCAGAAACTGACATTGGTAGTCCCCGGTATCCGTCCGGCTGGGGCCGATACAGGGGACCAGAAACGGATCATGACCCCGAGACAGGCTATCGATGCGGGGGCAGGCTTCCTTGTGATTGGTCGCCCGATCATTGAGGCTCCTGACCGTCGTAAGGCCGCCGAAGACATCCTCGCTGAAATTGATTAGGATATCCCTGTAGAGCAGGAGGTGTATCCATCTGATCCACCCTGATTTTCCGGCATGGACTCTATCTCTGCCATGGATGATGCCAGCATTTACCCCAAACAGAAAAGAATACAGGAGGGGTGAATGATTATGATTGATGAAAAAATGAAACCCCACCGGGGGAGGTGGGGTTTCGGGAGAATGCAGCCAAGAAGTGGCTGCATATATTGGGAAAGAATAATTTAACGTTTTGAAAATTGGAAACGACGGCGGGCACCGGGTTGACCAGATTTCTTACGTTCTTTCATACGGGGATCACGTGTCATGAATCCTGCTTTTTTAAGAACAGCGCGGAGTGTCTCATCGTATTTACAAAGGGCGCGGGAAATGGCGTGGCGTGCTGCGCCGGCTTGACCAGTGATTCCACCACCTTTAGCGGTGATTTTGATATCGAATTTTTTTGTTGTTTCGGTCACAATAAAAGGATTCAAAATCTGGTTTTGAAGGCTTAGAGTGGTGAAGTAAGCTTCGAAATCGCGGCCATTAACCTCGACTTTGCCCGTACCGGGTTTTAGAACGACGCTTGCTGTGGCTTCTTTACGACGGCCGATTGCTGCAGGTGATTGAGTGGTTGCCATATACTTTTAGTAATTAAATCGATAGGGGTTCAGGATTTTGGGCGGCATGCTCATGTTCGCTGCCTTTGAATACGCGGAGTTTTTTAATGATTTCACGACCCAGAGTATTATGAGGAACCATGCCTTTGACAGCATTAAAAACCAAGAGCTCCGGATGGCGTTCGCGGCGTTTGGCGACCGTTTCGGATTTATGTCCACCGATAAAGCCGGAGTAGGACATATAGGTTTTTTGGTTTTCTTTTTTTCCTGTGAGACGGATTTTTTCGGCATTAATAACAATGACAAAGTCGCCCGTGTCCACGTGGGGGGTAAAAATGGCCTTATTTTTGCCTCGGATAATGTCGGCGACTTTTGTCGCCAGACGGCCCAAGATAACGTCTTTCGCATCCACAACATACCATTTGCGGATTACTTCTTCTTTTTTAGCAGAGAATGTTCTCATTTCAATAACTCTTCCTTTCTTAACAACAAGAGCCGAGTATTAATAACGATTGCTTGTCTTCTGTCAAAAACATTTTTAAAAGAGATATCAAATGTCCTCCCCGAAGCCTATCACCAGCTATACGACCCCGATCGCCCCCGATCAGGCAAAAGTCCTCAAGGAAATCCTCAAAAATAAGGAATTCGCCTTTAAAGACGTGCCTTATGCGGTATTTTCGGCCGGGAAAAACAAACTGAATGTGACGGTTTTTGAGAGTGGAAAATGCCTTGTCCAAGGCAAAGGTACCGAGGAATTTGTCCAATTTATTTTAGAGCCTGAAGTCCTCAAGGAGGCGAAGATCGGGTATGAGTTTGAGTTAAATCCCGATCAATTACTGACACGGGTGGGGGTCGATGAGAGTGGAAAAGGGGACTTTTTCGGGCCTTTGGTGACGGCGGCGGTGTATGTGAACGAGGAGATCGTCTATCAGCTTAAAGATTTGGGAGTGAAAGACTCCAAACGAATCACGAGTGATAAAAAAATCGCTGATATCTCAAAAGAAATCCGTCATATCCATGGGCTTGTCTATGATGTGATCTCTATTGGTCCAGCGAAATATTCCGCCATGTGGCAGCGGATGGGAAGTGTGAATGAGATATTAGGATGGGCCCATGCGACCGCTCTCGAGAATGTCCTTAAAAAAACAGAACAATGTCCTTTGGCGATTTCTGATAAATTCTCCGTGAGTGAATGGACGGTTAAAAAATTCCTCGGTGACAAAGGCAAACAAATCAAACTCATCCAGCGGACCAAGGCGGAAAGTGATTATGCAGTGGCGGCGGCTTCGATCCTCGCCCGGGATGGATTTGTCCAAGGATTATATGCTTTAGGCAATAAAATGGGGGTGATCCTGCCCAAGGGGGCTTCTGCCCAGGTCAAGGAAGTCGCCCGCGGGATCGCGACGAAGTCGGGGGTGGGAGCTTTACATGAAATTTGCAAGACACACTTTAAGACTTTTGAAGAGGTGAAATCATTAATTTAAGGCGAATCAGATCGATTGCTTGATTTTTATCCGGCACTGAGCATGATGCAGCCTCGAAAGAGAAAATTTTTTTAGATGAATCCTGAAGATAGCCAATATTTATTAGATTGCCTAGATGACATGCTTGTCATTGTGGACTCATCAGCCGTTGTTACCCAGATGAACCGGTCGGCTTACGAGACGATCTCACAGGATTATGTCGAGGGGGGGGATGTGCGTCAAGCCGTGGGTAAACCTCTGCAGTTCACACTTAAAGATAGTGAATTTTATATTAATATTGAAGAGGCCCTCCAGCAGGTTATCTCGGGGCAATTAGAAAATTACCGGAATCAACTCGCTTTTAACTCGGGCGGAACGACCGGTTTTTTCCAGATTACCATTTTTCCGGACAGGGATACTACAGGGATCACTGGGGCTATCCTGACATTTAAGGATCTTTTTTACGAAAAAGAACTCCAGGAGCAACTCCTCCAGACTGAGGAACTTTTCACATTTAAGGAAGTCCTACTCGGGGCGGCCAATGAACTCAATAACCTCCTGACGATTATCGGGAGTTCGGCAAACTTGATCCAATCCCGCCCGGGCATCGATGAGAAACTTTTCTCTGACATCACCATGATCGGTGACCAGACCCTCCGTGCGAAAGGGATTGTTTCAAACCTTTTAACCCTCGCTAAAAAACACGAGACCAAAGTCGGGCGTGTGGACTTAAATCAAATCATCCAAAAGACTTTTGAAATCCGTCAGTATGAGTTAACCGTCAATAATATGCTGATGGAGTTCGACCTTAATGAGGTTCCCCTGACGGTGGGTGATTCTTACCGGATACAGCAGCTAATCCTAAACCTGATGAACCAGTCGATGGAATCGATCATTATGTCTGGACTTACAGGGACCATTAAGATCTCTTCAGGCATGGAGGGGGACATGCTGAAATTAGCCATTAGTGATAATGGCCCAGCATTCCCAGAGGCGGATTTACCTCAAATATTTAATGCTTTTTATGTGAATCCTGCATGTGAACGGAAGGTGAGCATGGGGTTATCCATCTGCCGCAGGATTGTGGCGGAACACGGCGGGCAGATTTCCGTGAAGAATGTTTTCCCTCGTGGAGCAGAGTTTATTATCCTCATCCCTGTGATGGACCCCCAACAATACGGGATCGTCTCTGATACCCCGGATGAGACACTCGAAAGTGGTGATGGCACCCATGGGGCACGTGAAATTTATAAAAAAATCATGGTCGTCGATGATGAAGAAGGTATCAGGATGGTTTTGAGCCAGCTTTTGGAGTCTTTAGGTTATGAAGTCATCCTCTCAGCTGACGGACGTATGGCACTGACCCAGATTATCAAGGAAAAACCCGATGCCATTATCTCTGATATGAGAATGCCGCACGTGAATGGGAAAACCCTCTTTAAAGCCATTCAAAAAATTAATCCTAAGCTGGCGGCCAATATGATGTTCATCACTGGGGATGTCGTCCGGAGTGACTCCTCCAGTTTCTTGAATGAATACAATTTGCCTTACCTGAACAAGCCTTTCATGCTTAATGACCTGGAACGCGCCCTCGACAAACTGGCCACCACGGCGGATGCCCGTATGAATCTCAACGTGGTCTGAAGTATCTACTCGATTCCTCTGGTCTTTCGCGCAATTTGTTTAGAGGTCAATAGAATCGACAGGGAAAAAACAGATTTCCCTTTTTTAGGAGTATTTAGAGTCGTGATAAATACCTTCCGCGATAAAACTTTTTTCTTTCGTGGGTTTTTGTTACTCCATGACCATGCCAATGATAAAAGTAATTCAGGATCGTTCGTACGGTATTTTAAACGGGGCCTGCGCCCTCACGGTGCAGGGGTGGGGGAGACTCAGTTCTCTACCTGTATTCTGTCTTTCTGCCCTACTCCTGATATCCTGTTCGGCGAAAAAGCAGGAGATTTTTGTTGATCGGAATCCGATTCCCGAGGATGCGGTGATGGTCAAAAGTCAGCCGGGAAAATTTGGGGGCGTCTATCTCAGCGCCACTTTTGGGGATCCAAAAACATTTAATCCCGTGATGGCGGAGGAATCCTCCTCTACGGATATCATCGGTTTTGTGTTTAAGGGGTTGACCGAATACAATTCAAAAACCCAGCAGGCGGAACCGTCCTTGGCCAAGTCTTGGGAAGTCGCCGCGGACCAGAAGACATGGACTTTCCATTTGCGTAAAGGCATTAAATGGAGTGATGGCACGCCGCTGACAGCCGATGACGTGGTCTTCACCTTTAATGACGTGATTTATAATCCTAAAATCGTTAACCGCGAACGTGATTACCTCTCCATTGACGGAAAACCCTTTACTGTCACCAAAATCGATGATGAGACCGTGCAAATTGTTACCCCGGATATTTACGCCCCATTAACTACTTTTATCGGAACATCCATCCTCCCCAAACATAAACTCGAACAAGCTGTAAAGGAGGGGAAATTCGAATCCACGTGGGGGGTGAATGCTGCCTTGACAGATATCGTCGGGACAGGGCCGTACACCATCGAGAGTTATATCCCCGGGCAAAGGACTGTTCTGACGCGTAATCCCCATTACTGGAAGGTGAATACGTTAAAAGAACGTTTGCCCTATATTAATAAGATCGTGTTTAACGTGGTGCCGGATATGAATGCCGTCCTGATGCGTTTTTTGGCGGGGGAATCCTATGACCTAGGGGTTCGTCCCGAAGATGTCGCCACGGTAAAAAAGAAAGTGGATGAATCCGGTAAGATCACCATGATTGACCGCGGCCCGAGCACGACGATCAATTTCCTTTGGTTTAATATGAACCAAGGTAAAAACCCGAAGACACAAAAACCTTTTGTCGACTCGGTAAAACTGAAATGGTTCCAGAACCAAAAATTCCGCCAAGCCGTCTCCCACTCGATTAACCGTAACGGCATCATTCAGTCTGTCCTGCTCGGACTAGGCACCCCCCTGTGGGGAATCAAAAATGAGGCTGATAAATGGAATAACCCGAATGTGAGGAAGTACCCTTATGACTTAGATGCCGCGCGCAAATTGCTCCAGGAAGCCGGATTTAAATATAATGCCCAAGGCAAATTGCTCGATGAATCGGGAAACCCCGTGGCCTGGACACTGCTGACCAATCAGGGGAATAATACCCGCGAACAAATCGGGAATATCCTCGTCGAGGACTTCCAGAAACTAGGAATGGATGTCCAGCTCAAGACAGTGGACTTTAATGCCCTCGTAAATAAAATCACGGACACCTACGATTATGACGCCATCATGCTCGGCCTCGGCGGGGGTGCCCCCGATCCGGTCTCCAGTATGAGTGTACTCATGAGCAGTGGGCGCATGCACCAATGGTATCCTAACCAAAAAACACCGGCGACACCTTGGGAAGCCCGGATCGATGAGCTCATGCAGAAACAACTCAAAACCCTCGACGAGAAAAAACGCCGAGAATATTTTGATGAAGTGCAGATGATCATGAGCGAAGAGTCCCCGTATATCTACACTGTCACCCCCCAATCCTACGCCGCCTATTATAATTTTATCAAGAATATCGATATCCCCCCCCAAGGCTCTATCCTTTGGAACTTTGATGAACTGTGGCTGGATAAATAACCTCAGGAACCAATCTCCTCCTTATTTCCGCTCCTGAGCTTGACCCGTCAAAATGGACGGATAGAGGAGAGGTCCGGGGGGGGTGAACTCGTGGCTTGCACTTAGGATGGGCTTGTTTAAATTGTGCGGGAAGTCCGGCTTTTCCGGGGCAGTCCTCGGGAAGGAATAGAGAGTAGTAAAACATGACACGGTAAGGACCCTAAAAAGAATTGAAAACCTATATCATCAGGCGGCTATTGCATATGATTCCCGTATTGCTGGGGATATCATTCCTGTCGTTTCTCCTGATGGAACTCGCCCCGGGGGATTACTTAGATACCTTGAGGCTCAATCCCCAGATATCCGCTGAGCAAATCGATAAAATGCGTGTGCAATTTGCCTTGGACAGGCCTTGGTATGTTCGTTATTCCCATTGGCTAGGGAATGCGGCGACATTAAATTTTGGCGAATCTTTCCAATACCGGGTCCCGGTCACTCAATTGATCGGGGACCGGCTCTTTAATACATTTATTGTCGCCTTTGCCTCGACCCTATTCTCGTGGTCGATTGCGATTCCCCTCGGGGTGTTAGCGGCGATTTATAAGGATTCCATCTTTGACCGGATAGCGGGATTCCTCGCTTTTGCTGCACTTTCCCTACCGGAACTCTTTTTAGCGCTCCTCGCCTTGTGGGTAGCCTTGGCTACGGGGCTTTTCCCTGTGGGAGGCCTTTATGGGGTGGACTATGATTATCTTTCCCCGGTGGGGAAAGCCCTTGATCTCTTGCACCACCTGATTTTGCCGACGCTCGTGCTGGGAATCGGGGGTATCGCCTCCCTCATGCGCTTGATGCGTGGGAATTTTATTGAAACTATGAGGGCCGAGTATGTGACGAGTGCAAAGGCAAAAGGGCTTTCCGACTTTGCCGTGTATTTTAAGCATGTCTTTCGTAATGCGATTAATCCCCTGATCACCGTTTTCGGTTATTCCCTCTCCGGCTTATTGAGCGGGGCATTCCTCGTGGAGAATGTGATGAGCCTGCCGGGATTGGGGCGGCTGACTGTCGAGGCCTTTTTTGCGAAGGATTATTACCTCGTGATGGCTAGTGTGATTATGGCTTCCGTACTGCTCATGGTGGGTAATCTGCTTGCCGATATATTATTAGCCGCCGTGGACCCGAGGATCCGTTATGATAAATAACCCCGTACAAGGCGAAAAATCCATTGAAGGGCGTCACCCCTGGCTTTTATCCTTCGATAAATTGCGCTCGAACCGGGTTGCTCTTTTTTGCCTGTATTTTTTGGCTGTGATTTATGTGTTAGTCCTACTTGCGCCCTTCCTGGCGCCCTATGACTACCGGAAGAATTTCCTCGATAAGTCATTCCAATCACCGACACGGATTCATTTTTTTACGGCGGAAGGGAAGTTTTTGTTCCGCCCTTTTATTTATGATTACCAGATGGCTGACCGGATAACGACGCGGTATGAGGAAGATAAAACAAAAATGTATCCCATCCGTTTTTTTGTCGAGGGGAATGAATACAAGCTTTTCGGGTTCATCCCGATGAAAACCCATTTTTTTGGGGTGGAAGCACCCGCCCGGATTTATTTACTCGGGGCCGATCAATATGGGCGTGATGTATTTTCGCGATTACTGATGGGGGGACAGATTTCCCTTTCGATCGGGTTGATCGGGTGTTTGATCACATTCCCCTTAGGCCTTTTGGTGGGCGGGATATCCGGTTATTACGGAGGGATATGGGATACGATCATTATGCGTTCCTCAGAGGTGCTGATGTCGGTGCCCGGGCTTTACCTGATTCTTTCGTTGAGGTCTTCATTCCCGCAGAATATGTCCTCGACACAAGTGTACCTGATGATCGTAGTGATCTTGAGCTTTATCGGGTGGGCGGGTTTTTCCCGGGTCATCCGCGGGATGGTACTTTCTGAACGGGAGAAACCTTATGTGGTGGCGGCTCGGGCCTTGGGACAAAAGGATTTGGTCATTATTATCCGGCATATCCTGCCTTCGACATTGAGTTATTGTATCGTGGCGGCGACCCTGTCGATTCCGGGGTATATCCTCGGTGAGGCGGCATTGAGTTTTATCGGGGTAGGCATCCAAGACCCGGACACCAGTTGGGGCCTCATGCTGGCCCAAGCCCAGAGCCATCGAGTTTTGACATCGTTTTGGTGGATTTTATCGCCGGGATTTGTCATTTTTGTGGTCGTTCTGGCATTTAACTTTCTGGGGGATGGACTCCGGGATGCTTTGGACCCTAAGATGAAAGTAATCAAATGAGTGAGCAACCAGCATTAGAACCCCTTTTGGACGTGCGCGATTTACGTATCCATTTCCAAGACGGCGACCAGATCGTGAAGGCTGTTGACGGAATATCATTCCAGCTGGCCAAGGGTGAAACCCTGGCTGTCGTCGGCGAAAGTGGCAGTGGCAAGAGTGTGACCGCCCTATCGATTACCAAGCTCATTGCGACACCCCCGGCGATTTATTCTGGGGGACAAATCCTTTTCCACGGGAAAGACACCCTTACCATGTCCCCGTCCGAGCTGCGCTCGATCCGGGGGAGGAAAATCTCTTATATCTTTCAGGAACCTTCCTCTTCCTTGAACCCCGTTTTTAAGATCCGCTCGCAAATTGCGGAGGTTCTCCAGCTACACCGTCCGGATATCAAGGATATTGACAGGGAGATTATCCGGTTATTAGAACTCGTCGGGATCAAGGACCCGGCCTTGAGGTTTCATGATTACCCCCACCAGCTCAGTGGCGGGATGCAACAACGTGTCATGATCGCAATGGCCCTGGCTTGTCATCCTGATTTACTCGTGGCGGATGAGCCCACCACAGCCCTCGATGTCACGATCCAAGCCCAGATCCTCGAGCTCTTGCGTGACCTGAAAAAAGAAATCGGGATGGCGATCATACTTATTACACATAATTTCTCGATCATCAGCGGGATAGCCGACAAGGTCGCGGTGATGTTCCGCGGGAAGATCGTGGAGTTCGGACCGACGGCAGAAGTCATCAAAAACCCCCAGCATCCTTATACACAGGCACTGATTGAATGTGTCCCCCGCATGGGTGCACGGGCCAAACGCCTGAAAACAATCGATTACTCAAAGGTGAACGTATGAACCTGATTGAAGTCAAAAATCTTAAAGTTTATTTTCCGGTTTATGGTGGGATTTTCGGGAAAAAAATTGCTGAAGTCAAAGCCGTAGACGATGTTTCTTTCTCGATTCCAAAGGGTAAGACCGTCGGGTTAGTCGGCGAAAGTGGGAGCGGCAAAACAACCATCGGCCGCGCTATGCTCCGGCTGGCTCCGGTAACCGGCGGGGAAGTGATTTTTGAGGATAAAAATATCCTAGCCATAGGCGAAAATGAATTCAGACCTTGCCGCCGTAAAATGCAGATGATTTTCCAAGACCCGTATAGTTCGCTTAACCCGAGGATGACGATTTTTCAGATTATCGGGGAAGCTTTCGAGATTCATGAACCCTCCCTTTCCAAGGATGAACGGCGGGAGCGTGTGGGCAAATTGCTCACGCAGGTCGGCTTAAAAAAAGAGGTCATGAGCCGTTACCCCCATGAATTCAGCGGTGGCCAGAGGCAAAGGATCGGGATCGCGCGGGCTTTGGCGGTGAACCCCGAGTTTATCGTTTGTGACGAGGCAGTCAGTGCCCTGGACGTGTCCGTGCAGGCTTCCATTATTAATTTGCTCCAGGACCTCCAGGAGCAATTTGCGCTCACTTACCTTTTTATCTCCCACGACCTGGCGGTGGTGGAGCATATTAGCCACGAGGTACTGGTCATGCACCACGGCAAGATCGTCGAACACGCCTCTGCCGAGGCCATCTACGAGTCGCCCCAACACGATTACACACGCAAATTGCTCTCCGCTGTGCCGAAGATTTGAGGGGGGGGCCGAGGTAGACTTGTGACATAAAATGTATTCATTTCGGAATCATTCATAGGGAGATATGGAGTCCTGCCGACTTCTAATAACGCAATATACTTGCATTTGTAGAATATTCCTCTTTAGATGACTCACTACCTATGATTCCATTAAAAAATAATATCGATAAACGACTTCCTGTCACTGTCCTATCAGGATTCCTCGGTGCGGGAAAGACGACTTTGCTCAACCATATACTTGGGAATCGGGAAGGTAAAAAGGTCGCCGTCATCGTAAACGATATGAGTGAAGTGAATATCGATGCATCGCTCATTAGGGACGGGGTGGCACAGCTCAGCCGAACAGAGGAAAAAATCGTGGAGATGAGTAATGGCTGTATCTGCTGTACTCTTCGAGAGGATTTACTCAAAGAAGTGGCACGATTAGCAAAGGAAAGGCGTTTTGACTATCTACTGATCGAGTCCACAGGCATTGCAGAACCCTTACCCGTAGCGGAAACTTTTACCTTTGAGGATGAGGAGGGAAACAGCCTCTCGAATCTCTCTCGTTTGGATACCATGGTCACTGTTGTCGATGGATATAATTTTTTGAATGATTTTCAATCTACGGATCTTATTATGGAACGTGGACAATCCATGGGGGAAGGAGATGAACGCACTGTCGTGGATTTAATTGTTGACCAGATTGAGTTTGCCGATGTCATTGTCATCAATAAAACGGATTTACTATCGGCGGAGAAAATTGCACACTTGGAAGGAATCCTCAAAACTTTTAATCCCCGTGCCCGTATAATGACCACCTCACATGGGCAGATTCCTCTTGATGGTGTTTTAAATACCGGGTTATTCAATTTTGAGGAAGCCGCACAGGCACCAGGCTGGCTGCGTGAATTGAGAGGAGAACACATTCCGGAAACACTAGAATATGGAATATCCAGTTTCGTTTACAAAGCAAGACGTCCCTTCCATCCTCTTCGCTTTTTTAATTGGACAAAAAACGAATGGGACGGAGTGATTCGTTCAAAAGGTTATTTTTGGTTGGCCAGCCGTATGGATTTTTCTGGGGAATGGGCTCAGGCGGGAGCCATTTGCCATGACAAAATGGCGGGTATGTGGTGGGCGTCCGTTGATAAGGAACAATGGCCTGAAGAAGAGCAATATCTCGACTTGATTAAAAGAAATTGGCGCGAACCCTACGGTGATCGGCGTCAGGAAATTGTGCTGATTGGAATCAATATGGATAAAGATGACCTTATCCAAAAATTCGATCAATGTCTGCTGACGGATCAGGAAATGGATCTTGGTCCAGATAAGTGGCGACATTTGCCAGATCCTTTCCCTGTGTGGGAAATTCAGGAACAAGTCGAGACAGAAGCATAAGTTTTTATCTCCCACGACCTGGCTGTGGTGGAGCATATTAGTCACGAGGTACTGGTCATGCACCACGGCAAGATCGGTCGACCACGCCTCCGCCGAGGCCACCTACGAGTCACCCCGACACGATTACACACGCAAATTGCTCTCCGCTGTGCCGGAGATTTGATGCCGTGTAGGACCCTGTCGGGCGGTAAAAAGGATTTTAAACCGCCAAGATCGCCATGGGGTGGGGACAGTGAGTTGAGATTTTTCTGTAGCAGGTTCGACTGTGGGATGTTAAAAAGGCAAGGAGCCCTGCTTACTGAGGGGGATCAAAAAAGTATTTTTAACGCCTCAGACACACAGGGCGGAAGAGTGCGGTGGTGATCTATATTTTACGAGTCTCAAGACGCACAAGGGACGTACTCCAAATCAGGGGTTACGGAATCGGGGCTAAGTACAAACAAATAAATACGATTAATCCTTGACTAAATAAATTTAAAATAACGCAAAAGACTTGCATTATAGCGGCCTACTTGTTATTGCAATTGAATTGCGATAATGGGTAAAAAAATAACATCTTCTAAAAATGGATTCACGCTTGTTGAATTACTCGTGGTGATCGCTGTGATTGCGATTCTGGGCAGCATTGCCATTCCCGCCATAAGTGCTGCAAAAGTCCGGGCCAATCAGGTAAAATGCTCGAGTAACATGCGTCAGATCGGGATAGCGATGATTTCGTATGCTTTAGATAACGGGGGATGGCTCCCGACGACGACTCACGGGGGCGGGATGCAGAATTCTTGGATTTACCAACTGGAGGATTATGTGGGCGGGGGATTTGATGATATCAGGATATGCCCTTCCGATCCACGCGGTTTAGCTCGGAAAAATGCGAGAGGTACGAGTTATATTCTCAATGAATTTATCGCGGTAGATCATGCGAGTCCTTTTGGAGTGATACTCGAGTCATTTCGACATATGGACTCATTGGTAAATCTCGGGGGCACAATATTCGTCTTTATTGTCTCTGACAGGGTTGGTGTCTCGGGGATGAATGACCATACCCACAGCCGGAATTGGAATACATGGAATAGAGTCATCTCTGACATCCAGCCTGACCGGCACCGGTCTGGAGCGGGCACGACAAATAACACTTCGGGTGTCGGTAACTATCTCTACGGGGATGGGCGCGTGGAGGGGATGAAAGCCAACGAGTTGAAAAAAATTATAGATAGAGGGATTAATCCAGCAAGACCGCCTTCGATTTAGAAAACCCAAAAAAGCCCCAAAAAACCAAAAGGAAAAGTAATATGAAAACAACGATGAATATCAGGATACTCGCAGTAATGATGATCGGGAGCATATCTCTGTGCCTATATCCGGTCGCCGCTCAGACCGCTTTGACTACAGAGCATGTGGATTTTGGACTCGGTGAAGGAGCGGGACTAGAGCCGCACTGGCATGATGATACTAATAATATCGAGTATCAGCCGAACGAGGCTTTTGCGTTTATTGATCCCGTAGAGGCAATCAATTCGCGCCCGGCAGGAGCTCAATGGGACTTTCTAGGAATGGCCGCCGGTGAAAATGTATGGATATTACCCCAAAGCTCGGATCCCGACCTTTTATTTCTAGGAATCGGTGCTGAGGAAGTCGATCCCGGAACTTTTGATATATGGAATCCCGGTGATCCGCGGGGTGGAAAAAACGTGCCTGCTCGCTGGTTGAGAATGGAGCTGACGAGTTTTAGTGGTCCGGGACAGTTCTCCATGTTCCAAGGATTTGCCCCGACAGTCTGGATGTCCACTTTAGCTGCGCCGGCAGCGGGAAACTATTTCTATGTGGTCGAAGGCGGTCATGACCACGTGAATTGGGCATTTAGTGAGTTGGGTGTCTATGAATTGACCTTTGAAGTAATGGGTTTTATAGGGGGCAATCCGGTGACAGATACTGGGACATTTACCTTTAGTACCATGAATCCTTTACCGATTCCGGAGCCATCCACCTATGCGATGCTTATTTTTGGAGCGATTTGCGTGGGTGTGGCTGTCGTGCGAGTGAGAAGGAAAAATGTAGCTTGAGTCACGGCACAATGAACGGCAGCCCGGCTTTCTGAACGGAAGACTCCACGGGCAGGCTGCCGCTGTATTCCCCGTCGATCGCGGCGGGGATTTTTTTTTTCTCAGAGGTGATGGTGACAGAGACGGCTCTGAGAGAAACGACGTCTTTCATTCGTTTGAGGAATTTGAAGTGGACGCCGTCAAAGTAACGGATCAAGTCGGTATGTTTCTGGCTCTTGGAGATGCAAATGTCCAAGAGTCCGTCGTCGAGACGGGCCTCTCTAAAGTAACTCGACGAAAAGTTTGGTACACACTTCGGAAAGGGGTCTGAGATAGTCTTTTATCATGGGGTAGAGGCCGTGAATCAAGAGAGAATGTGAAGGAGTAAGATTCTAGGCTGAAACTAGGTCTAGAGGGGGAGAAGAAATCCTCACTGAGGAAAATAATAAAGATCAATTCCCCCTGCTCGAATGAGTCTTATCGATGTCTCGTTTTGGTTTCATACCGCCGACTTTCAGGCGGCCTCAATTTTTCAGAAACTCGGGGGTTCAAGCTTACAGTCGGCTTTCAGCCGGAGCAAAACCATTCCACCGTCTTACCCCGACTTCCGCAACTGGGGTAAAAAGGGAGGGGTGGGAGGTTATAAGTTATTGATTTTAAATGAGAGGTTATGAAAAGGTCGCCACTACATGAGGTGAAGGGATTTGAGTGATTTGCGGCGGAGGTTGAGGGGGAAGGCTGA
>JAWXBN010000116.1 GCA_034440155.1 Verrucomicrobiota bacterium
ACACGCGGATTTTCAGTCCGCTGCTCTACCAACTGAGCTACAGTGCCCTCCATGTGGAAAGACCGTCAATCAAACCAAAACCGTTTCTTGAATCAAGAAGAAACATGATCTTTACCGAAAATAAACAACTTTTCACCTATCGTTTGAGACATTCTTTCGTAATCTTGACGACAATATCCATCAAGGAATCATTCTCTAACCACTTAAAACTCGCTAAAGACTCACGTGTGCGCCCATAAACGAAGTATTCCCTGACAAAGTGAAGCCCCCACCCGACTGTCTCCGGACGATCCATAAAAGTCCCCCCGGAGGCGACCCAGTAAATCATGCCTTTACCGTAACGTTTTCGGGTCAATACCGCATTTTTGGTTCCTTTTTGGTATGCGAGCACTTCGGTATCAGCATCCGGACTCGTCGTGATCGCCTGTGAACGGTAAAAACTAAAATCCGACTCTACCGCGTCAAAAAAACGTTTTCCGGACTTTGTATATTCACATTCAATCAGGTCACCCTTGAAATTCCACTCATCCGTATAATCCCCGTTCACCCCCGAGGCCACAGCCAAATCACCACTGCGTTTAAGCACACCTCCATGGTAAAAAAGGAGGAGATTTGCCCCGGCTTGGACTTCCCTCAGGATATAGTCGGATAATTCACCCGCAGGCCGGACAAAGCTGACATTCATGACGATTAGCTGGCCTTCCTTGTCCAGCTCACGAATACGATCTGGATTCCTGAACCAGCGCACGGAACAATCCGCTTTTTCAAGGAGTTTCTTAAGTTTAATCCCTTGATCCATGCACTCGATCAAAATGACATCGTGGGAGCGCTTAAGGTCAGCCTCGATCTGGATCGTGTTCTGGCCGACAGGCAAATCAATCAAGATTGTTTCTTTTTCATCCATGTCCAGCCTCACACGACGACCATTGAGGCTGATATTGATCGGTTCCCCAGCGATCCGGTAAGGCACCCTCACCCGGGCTTTCATTTGCCGTTCGCACTCTACCGTGGTCCGAATACTGGTGGGCTCATAAACCCCGCTCACCCGGGCTCCATTGATCGAACGGATATTTTGCCATGAGATTTTCTGCCCGCGCCATAAGTGCGGGAAATTTAACGCAATATCCACTACATCATTCCAGAGGGAACCGGACACAAATTGCAACGAAAGACTGGAAAGAAAGCTCCCACTCGAGGGGATATAAGGGCTATTGCCCCCAGCATTAGTTTCATAACCACATTCCGTAAAATAGCCAATCCCCGAAATATGTTTCAGTCCACCGTCTTGGAACTCCAAAGCCAAGTCCGGCAGTCCTACTATAGAAAAAGAGGCCGATGTACAAAAATTCCCCCACGCCATCCCAGCATAAGTGCCGAGCAGAGGATTCAAACACACCTCGGGTTCATCAAAAATATGTTTTTCCGGCCCCGGCATGACCATGAATTTTTTGACCAGACGCATATCAGTCCCGTCCCACCATGTACTGAAATCGGCATAAGGCCCAGCCGGGCATAGGTAGGGGAACCACGCATACCACAAATCCGTTTTTTTAAGTTTCACCGGGTTCTTTTGGAAATACTCAGCAATTTGCGCAGCCGTGCGTGTAAGTTTGTCTTTGACCTTCAGGGTATGAGCATATTCCGCATATTTACCCATACAGAGAACAGCCCACATCAAAGTGTCATTCTGCTCCTTGGCATTCAAGGATTCTATCCCCACATCCCCGGCGACGATCCCTTTAAGCTCCCATTTCCGGTCCGCGGTGAATTCAAAGATTTCTTCCGCCAAATAGGTACAAACGGCCTCCAGATAAGGCCACACTCGGGATTTGAGGTCATCCTCCGAGCGGGTCGTCTCGTAGAGGCGGATACAGATTCCTGCATAGGCCAGGCAATTTATATACGCCTTGTCAGAATCCGGATCTGTCGCCGGTTCCCCATCGTGCCAAGTGATCCACATGTGAGGGCGCCCCTTCGGCGCTGCCGTCCTGATTAACCAATCACAGAACTCACGGACGAGACCCGTGTGCCCACAACGTAACATCCCATCCGCCGCATAAAAACTATCCCAGAAAGTGCCCCCGTTAAATTTCCGTGTCCAAAGTGTACCCAGAGGTAACCCGCTGTGCCAATCACCCCCCGCACGCAAGACGTATTGGCTCAAGGCCATCAGGTATTCTTTCTCCTGATGCCCGATCTGGATATCCGCGGCATTCTTAAAAAAGGCATTCCATGAATGGGTGATACTGGCCAAGCCCGCCTGCACCCCTTCCTCGCGCAAATTGCGCGCCCGTGTACGGGCAAAATCCTCACTCTCCGTATCATCCCGGTCAGAACCAAATACCAAGCGGAACCCCGCCCCTAACTTTCGCCCATCCCCTTTCCAATGGAGCCAGATGGAATTCTCCTCCGCACCAGTCTCCGACGTTTCAGATGAAGCCCATGCCCAACTCACATGGATCGGGTTCTTCACCTTGGCTGTCGAGGTCTTGTCCGATGCTTTCCAGCTGCGGTAAACAAACCCGGATTGTTTGACCGATCTCAGCCCCGCTGTATAAATGGCTCTTCCATCACGGAGCTGGTGTTGGCACTTGAGAATCAACTCCACGGAATGGCTGCGGTAATCTTGGGCTTCCGCAGTAAAGGCAAAGTCCGCTTCGACGGAATCCCTGCGCAGGCCGCTCGTCCATTTAAATTTCACCATTCCCATAGTAAAACTCGTCTCGACGATCCCGTCCCGAGGACGGAAAATACGCCTCCGAGCACAAGCATTCTTTAAAATCTCATGCGGCCCATAAAGCACCCCGTCTAGAATCAAATCATACTCGACCCAACCGAAAGGCATCACGGTAAAACTCTTCTCGGGACGGGACGGGTTTAAACCTGCCTCATTATTATAATGGGTGCTGAGTGCCTCATCACGGTAAAGGTGCAAATTCCGTTCGATCGGATAATCCGGACTTTCCATGGCCGCCGTCTCCCGGAAATTTGTCACGCGGGAATTCAGCCCCTGCATCCCGGTAGCATCTACTGAAAGGGTAATTTCGCCCGAACCAAGGTAGACAGGCTGGATGTCGTCTGGCATTTTATGCCACTCTTCGATGACTTGTTCACGGGACAATGAAGTAACAGCAGATTGACGGAAGTTCATATCCCCTAAATTCATGGTTCCCTCCAAAAAGGAAAGAAAAAAGTTTTAACGCGGATTCTTGTTATAAAATCCCCGATCCATAGACTGTCTCATCCTTCCACTGGATGCCATTGCTGAACCCTCTACAAACGCATTAATTTCGACTCGGTATCTCAGGGGTCGTCTTGTCCATCGGGCGACGTAAGCGTGTGACAAAAGCATGATCCACTCCGCGCTCGAGCTCGGATAATCAGACTTTTTGATCTCTTGAAAAATGGACTCCTTTGGTGTAACCTCTTTTCTCATGAGCACACGCACGATTTTTTATTCCCTAATGATCCCGGCTCTTGTCTTGACCCTTTCCATAGGTTGCGATCAAAAGGAGAAAAAAGAAACCATCGGCCAAAAAATCGATAAACTCATCCAATCCACCCAAAAGAAAGTGGACGAAAAAATCGATAAAACCAAAGAAGAACTCGACAAAAAAGTCGATGAGACAAAAACCCGAGTCGATCAATCCCTCAAAGAAATCCAAAAAGCCGATTTTGTCGGACAAGCCCAGAAAAAAGTCGACGAGACCTATCAGGAAACACAAAAACGCCTTGATAAAACTGCCTCAAACCTCCGTAAAGACAAACAAATCTCCGAAGCCTCCGATGAAGAACAAAAACCCGCCAAGTCATCAGATAAAGGCGGCCTGCTCGATCATATCAAGGGTGGGGAAAGAACAAATCCGGATTAATCCGAAAATCTTCTTCTGAATATTATCAAAATAATCATCCGTTCCAAATCGGGAGTGAAAGATATGTTCCTCTGAAAGGGAATTTATTCCGTACTGCAACCTTCGACTAAAAGGCTGGCTGAAGTCAACGATTTGACCCGGCCTTTAAAACGCGCAAATTGCACGGGCAGGCCTAGGTCAGTGATTTGGGCGAAGGTGTCATGGTGCCAGGCGCCGACTTGGTCGGGGGCGTGCGAATCGGAATTAATCTGGAGGGGGATTTCGCGTTCGAGGGCTTTACGGATAATCCACGGGGAAGGAAAAGGTTGTTTATTACCATAACGGCGGCCACTGGTATTAACCTCCATGGGCATGGCACTTTCAGCGATTTGATCAAGGGCGAGGCAAATTGCTTTTTCGAGTTTACCTGACGGGTCACGGGGCCAACCGATGTGCCGGGTGATCACGTCGAAATGCCCGACGATATCATAAGCTTTTGTTTGCGCCATCCCCCGGACCAGCCCAAAATACCGGATCAAGAGCTCTTCCCTCTCCATACCATCCACACGGGAAATCACATCCCAGACCGCACCACGGATCCCCTGCCCATCGTGACCGTTATAGAAATGGACCGAGCCTATGACATAATCAAAGTCTTCCCGGTTAAAAATAGACAAACACTCGCGTAATGTCTGGGGATCTTCGTCATACTCTGCCTCGATCCCATAGAGCACCTCGATTTTCCCGTGCAATTTGCTCCGGGCCATTTGCACGGCTTCCCGGTATTCAGGCAAGGTGCCTTCCTTCATGCGGTAACCCTGATAGTGGGGCTTTGAAATAGGAATGTGGTCTGAGGCACCGATTTGGGTAAACCCGAGTTCAGCCGCCTTCATCGCGTAATCAAGGATATCCCCCTCAGCATGGAAACACCGAAAATTATGGGTATGGTAATCAGTCAAGGGGGCGTGGAGCTTCTTCTTATCTACAGTCATGGTTATATCCGTCCAAATTTCTTTTCAAGTTCCGCCTGCGTCATCAGGATCATGGTCGGTCGCCCGTGCGGGCAGGTATAGGGCAGTTCACACGCGAGCAAATCGCGTACGAGCCTTTCGACTTCGGTCATGGTCAGGAAATCATTTGCCTTCACCGAGGCGCGACAGGCTGCCCGGACGACTTTTTCCTCGCGGTAACGGCGGTCACGGGCCGTTTTTCCCCCTTCCTGCTCCAAGGAATCAATCAAATCCCGGATCATTTCTTTAGGCCCGCGTTTACTCATCCACACAGGCAAAGCATCGATTAGAAAAGTATTTTGTCCAAATTCACTAATCCCGATGCCCGTTTGATTGAGCACTTCCAAGTGGTCGATAAGCACCATGGCATCCCGGGGCTCGACGTGGATCGTCTCGGGGGAGAGGAGCTGTTGTGTCTCGACTTTGTGCAGGGCAAATTGTTTTAGGAGCATTTCGAACATCACACGTTCATGCGCCGCATGCTGGTCGATTAGGACCAGCCCATCGATACTCTCGGCGAGAATATACGTTTTATTAAAAATACCGATGATCCTGAAAAGCCCCCCGGCAGAAACATCCTTATCACCCTCTTTCCATTCGGGACGTGTCGGGGGTCGCCCGGAAAGGGATTCATCCTTGATTTCAGGAAAATCATGGGCCACGTCCTGGGCCTCGGGAATGACCGGGGGTATGCCGTCAACCGGACTAAAAGCTGAAAGGGCCGCAAAAGACTGATTCCTCGTCACCGTCGGAGGTAAACGTCTGCCACCTGCCCCAGCGGAAGCAAGTTGCGGGGGAGCCGGAAAACGGTCGGGAATCGGCGAGGGTAATGTAGATGTTAAAAGGGAGTTATTCGTCACCAGTGTCGCCCGGATCGATTCCACAACGGCCTCCCTGATGGCGGCATCATCCCTGAAACGAACCTCCCTTTTCGACGGGTGGACATTCACATCCACCAAAGCCGGATCCATCTGGAGGAAAAGAATAGCCACAGGATAACGCCCTTTCATAAGGGCATTATGATACCCCTCCTGTAGGGCAAAACTAATTGTCCGACTATCCACCGGACGGCGGTTCACATAAACAATTTGCTCGGACCGGCTGGAACGGCTGACGCCGGGTTGCCCGATAAACCCCGATATTTTGACACCGTAACTCTCGTGTTTGACCTCAAGGAGCTCCTTACAGAAATCCATTCCTTTAAGCTGGCGGATCCTTTCGAGCAAATGATTCGTCGAGGCCAGTTGCCACACGGTGCGTTCATCCTGGATAAAAGTAAAAGCCACATCCGGATGGGCCAATGCCTGATAAAGGATGACCTGCTGCACATGGGATGTCTCGGTATTATCGGATTTAAGGAATTTTTTCCGAGCAGGTACATTAAAAAAAAGCGAACGGATCTCGATATCTGTGCCCACAGCGCAACCACAGGTTTTGACCTGGGTGATTTTTCCGCCTTCGACAGAAATTTCCGTCCCCTCATTTTCCCCGTAAGCACAGGTCCCCAGTTTAAATCGTGAAACACTGGCGATACTCGGGACTGCCTCACCGCGGAAACCGAAAGACCCTATATGTAAGAGGTCTTGTGCGCTTTTGATCTTGCTCGTGGCATGGCGTTCAAGACAGAGCAAAGCATCATCCCGATCCATTCCGTATCCGTCATCCTGGACGCGCATCAGGCTGCGCCCACCTGATTTAATCTCGATCCGGAGCCGTTTTGCCCCGGCATCGAGGGAGTTCTCGACTAACTCCTTCAGCACAGAGGCAGGACGCTCCACCACTTCACCAGCGGCGATTTGGTTAGCGACCACTTCGGATAAAATATTGATACGGCCCATGGGATAAAAAAAACGGCTATGTTTCGGATGAAACCCTTTAATATGTTCATCTAAAAATTTTCCTTAGTCAAACGATTCCTCTTCCCCTATATATCGAGTATGAAAAAAATAATCATTTACCTTTTGATTTCATGCGGGATCACGCTTTGCCTTCATGCACAAACACTTCGATCACAGCCTTCACACGGACCCACTGCGGAAGAAATCCTGCCCTTGATCAATCAGGAACGCAAAACCCGGAATCTCTGTCCTCTGGAGCTGGAGTCAAAACTCGCGGAATTTGCGCAGGCCTGGGCAAAACACATGGCCAAAGAAGATAAAATGTCACACCGCTCAGCGAGCGATTTGATGAATTTCATCGAAAAGAATCAAATGAATAACCTTACAGAGAATGTCGCCTACACGACCGAGCAATGGTCAGCAGAGGATATCGTGGCCATTTGGATGAAAAGCGACGGGCACCGGGCAAACCTGCTCAAGAAAGACTCGACGATTTGTGGGATCGGAACGGCATCAAACGGCAAAAGAAGTTATGCAGTCTTCAACGGGGCGAGGCATGATGTGGTCACCAAGGGTAATTGAATCGTAAAGGTGGTTCCCTTTCCTTCGTGGCTATCCACCGAGATCAACCCGTTATGAGCCTCGATAATCCGTTTGCAGATGGATAACCCCAGTCCAGTGCCCTGTTGTTTGCCCTCTGTGAAAAAGGGTTCGAAAATCTTCGCGATATTCCGGGCCGGTATCCCCTTACCCGTATCGGCGATTTGAATCTTGATTGAATCAAGAGTCGCCCCGGCATTGATCGTGATTTGCCCGCCTTTAGGCATGGCTTCAAATGCATTGGTCACGAGATTCTGGATCACGCGCTCGATTTTACCGTCATCAGCACTAATCACCGGGAGAGGCTCGCTCTGCAAGACAAAATGAATATGGCGTTTCGCAGCTTCCGCCGTAAAAAGCTCCACCGTTTTATTTAATATCCCCTCAATGGGCACAGATTTGATATCCAGCTTTGTCTCACCCCGGCAATAATCCAGTAACTCCCGTGTCATCGCATTCATCCGGCTAATCTGGTCCACCATCATTCTGGCAAGTTTCTTAAGCTCGTGATCAGGACTTCTCTCCTCGAAAATCTGGGCGGCCATTAAAATAGCGGCCATGGGATTTTTGAAATCGTGAACGATCCCTCCGGTCATCTGCCCCACAAGCTTGAGGCGTTCGGATTTCATCATCTCATCGATAAAAAGGTGATCCAAGGAGCGGATACGATCGATAATGATACTGATCAGGTTAACCGCGATTTCGGGATAACGGTTAACGATAATCGCTTGGAATTGGGCCTGGGAGATTTGCCAAAGAATACAGTGACTCACCGTAGTAGCAGTAGCTGAACGGGGTTTCTGGTCCAAAACAGCCATCTCCCCAAAAAAGTCATTTGGCTGTAAAACACTCAATACCTGCTCGCTTGAGCCCGTGGTATTTTTGGTGATTTTGACCTGCCCATCTTCGATGAGGTAGAGACAATCCCCTTTGTCACCTTCACGAAATATGATTTCGCTGGGGGCTAAGTCGATCTTTTGGAATCCCCCTTCGATATTACTCAGAAAATCTTGAGGTACTCCGATGAAGAGCTTATTGTTTGTAAAACTCACAAAATAAGTTTATTAATTTGTTGCCTCCAAGTCAATGGAGTTAAGCTTATAATTTCCATAATCCTATATGAAAAACAACACCGATCCAAAAGAAGAAAAATCAGAGATACAAAATAGTCAAACAACCAAGACTCCGGCAAATAAAAAGAAAGAAATGATCGGTTACATCATTGTCATCGTGATCCTTCTCGGCACGGTCGCCGCTGTAAATCTCATGGGCGAAGTCAAAACGTCGGATCTCCTCTCGGTCAAGCTCCCCTTGCCTTCATTTGTCGGTACGTGGCTCGGCCAACCCGTGCCCGTCAGTGATATGGAAAAAAATATCCTCCCCTCGGATACAATCATTTCAAAATCAGTTTACCGGAATCCCGGTGGGTTCGAAATTTTCGCTACAGCCCTCATCGGAGGCCGCGAAGGCCGCAGTATCCACAGGCCTGAATACTGCCTGCCCGGCCAAGGCTGGACCATCGTCTCCTCGGAGGTGGTGACTCTCGACTCCAAAGCCGCAGCCGAACCGATAAAAGTGACCAAGCTCCTGCTCGAACGCACGGATAAACTCCCCGACGGCAGGGAAATCAAACGCAAACTCATTAACCTCTATTGGTTTGAAGGAAATTTCCGCAAGACTCCCCACCATTGGCAAAGAGTGCTCTGGTCCACCACTGACAAACTCTTTGACCGCATCAACCACCGCTGGGCTTTTTTAACATTCTTCTCCGAAGTCACCGGGATCAACCACGCCCAAGGCCTCAATGAAGCACAGACTGTCGAGCTTATGGACGGGTTCATCGGCCAGATGCGCGGGATGATCGAAGTGCCCGACGACACCCAAACAAAACCTTAACGGATTTTCCCTTCCCGCTCCCTCAAAAAAAACATCATCCGGGTAAGAATCTCTGAATCTCTCATGATTTGAAAGTCCCGCTGGCAATATTTGACAGGTGGTGTACTGTATCCATTAGTTCTTTGAATATTTTGATGGGGCCGAATTGGATTCGACTGGAGTGGCTGACTTTTGTGTGGCAGGTGGAGGACGTCCGTGTTCCTACCTTAAAAAACTCGGGCAAACCATAATGCTAACGAAGAATTAGCTCTCGCAGCCTAGTGTTGCGACGTCTTGACTTGCGATACTCGCTGACAGGTTAAGACGACATTTAGCGAGTTTCATATCACGACTCCCGCCTGTGACGGGTGGTATGAATATCTGAACAGGATCGGGCTTTTTGTCTCGTCAGTGGGTCCGTGAGCAAATCGCCTTAAAACCCTTGATCCGCTAAACTTGTAGAAGCCTTAAGAATGCCATCCCAGGACCGGGGTTCGATCCCCCGCGGCTCCACCATTTTTTTTTTAAAAACCCTTCCAAACTCCCCTCCTTGACTCATTCTAATCGCTGTTCCAAATTTGGGTCTTAGGGAATCAGTGTGGGGGGAAATCATTTGCTGATATTACAGATATACACTTCAAACACTGTTTAATAAGCCTGTTTCGACGATGCTCCGTTCATTTTTCAGTCTCAAGACCCCTATTTCTTTTAGGGGGTCTTGAGACTGGAAAACTCACTGATTTTGTTGGGTTAATATCAATCTTGATGATTTATACTCAATAAAGAATCCCACACGAAAATCTGAAGTCCCCCAAATTTTTTGTCGAGTTACTCTATCCCATACGATTGATCATTGGACTTGGTGGAGATAAGGGGAGTCGAACCCCTGACCTTCTCATTGCGAACGAGACGCTCTACCAACTGAGCTATACCCCCCACTCTTACAGAGACAAAACCAGATGTAACCCATCCACTTTAAAAACTCAAGCTCACATATCTTTAAGTGGCTTTTTCCCGCTCCGCGAGGTACTCTTCCTGACATGAAAGATAACCTCTTCATTTTTATTATGGCCGGGGGCAGCGGGGAACGTTTCTGGCCCCTGAGTCGCCGCCAAAAACCCAAACACTTGCTCCACCTTTTTGGTGAACGCTCCCTGCTCGGGCAAACAGTCGACCGCGTCCGACCCATGGTCCCGCCCGAACGCCTCTTTATCCTGACCAACCATGAACAAGTCGATCCGATCAGGCAGGATCTCCCAGATTTCGCAGCTTCCCAGATCATTGGTGAACCCGAAAAACGCGATACGGCCCCGGCCGTCGCCCTTGCCAATGGAATCGCCCGGGCCATTGGAGGAGAGGATGCGGTCATTGCCCTGCTCACCGCCGACCATGTCATCAGCCCCTCTGAAACCTTCCGTGAAAATCTCGCGGCGGCGGTGCAATTTGCCGCTACTAGTGCTTCCCTCGTGACTTTTGCTATCAAACCCACTTGGGCCAGCCCCGGATTTGGTTATCTCGAGATGGGTGAATCCCTTCCTTCTGAATCCCCCGCTTTTGAGTTTAGAAAATTACTCAGGTTCGTCGAAAAACCAGATCTGGACACGGCCAAAAAATACCTCGAAAATGGTCATTACGCCTGGAACTCCGGAATGTTTTGCTGGAAAATATCCAGTTTTCTCGGGGAGGCCGATAAAAACGCACCGGCTCTTGCCCAGTTTATCCGGGACTTCCCCAAAACCTCCCGAGAAGAATTCATCAAGAATAACTTCGCTAATCTCCCCAAAATCTCGATCGACTACTGCATCATGGAAAAAGCCCGCGATGTCGCCGTCGTCGAAACGAAATTCAAATGGGATGATGTCGGAGCTTGGACAGCGATTCCTGATCATTTCGCCCCGGACACACAAGGCAATACCGTCGTCGGGCAAATTGCTCAGATCGACTCTTCAGACAATATTGTTTTCTCCAAGGATAAAACCGTCGCGCTGTGCGGCGTGGATAACCTCGTGGTGGTGACCACTGAAGATGCCGTGCTCATCTGCCATAAAGACCGCGTCCAGGACATCAAAAAGCTCCTATCCCAATTACCCGATACACTCAAATAGTATTCCCCTAAAGGAATATTCCTCTTGCGGAATAAACTAAAACCTGTTTCATTCGTCATCCTCGTGAAACTGGTCGGCATTTATCATTGTCTCTGTGACGAAACACGGTTAAGGATCCTCAATCTCCTTTTCCAAGGTCCGCTTTGTGTCTGTCACATCCAAGACACCCTCGCCCTGCGCCAAGTCAATGCCTCGAAACACCTCCATTACCTGAAGAAAAACGGTCTGGTCGAGTCGTCGCGTTGTGGGAACTGGGTCATGTACGCCTTGCCCGCGCATCCGGGGGAATCACTCCGCAAAAACCTGGAATGTTTACAAGACTGTCTCTTGAGCGAAAAGCTTTTCTCTGATGATCTTAAGGTCCTGCGCAAATTGCGCGGCCCCGGCCAAATGCCGTGTGGACCGGGCAAAACCGCGGGTAAATCCCCCAAACCAATCAATACCCTAAAAGGATCATGATTATGTCCACGAGCGAACAAGTACCTTATAAAATTCTCTTCCTGTGCACGGGAAATAGTGCCCGCAGCATCATGGCTGAATACCTGATGAAACGCCTCAGTAAAAATAAATTTGAAGCTTATAGTGCCGGCTCACATCCCACAGGGAAAGTGAATCCCTTAGCCATGAAAACACTCCAGGAAATCTATAAAATCGAGGTGAATGATGCGAGGAGCAAATCCTGGGATGAATTCAAAGACACAAAATTCGATTTTGTCATCACTGTCTGTGATAATGCCCGTGAATCATGTCCCGTCTGGCCAGGTCAACCCATCATCGCCCATTGGGGTTCGGAAGACCCGGCTGCCGTGGAAGGAAGTGACGAGCAAAAGAAACGGGCCTTCTTCAGGATTTCCCAGGAAATCTACCGCCGCTTAGACATCTTCACGAACCTTCCCTTCCATACCTTTGATAAACTCAAACTCGCCGAGATCACAAAGGCAATCGCCCAAGAAAAAGCCTCCTCCCCTTCATGAAGAGAGAAATTTACAAATCCCTCTCATTTATTGACCGTTTCCTACCCCTTTGGATATTCCTCGCCATGGGGGCGGGAATCCTGCTCGGTCAAGTATTCCCGGCCATAGGCCCCGCCTTGGATAAATTCCAAATCCTCGGGGTGAGTACCCCGATCGCCATCGGTCTCCTTTGGATGATGTATCCCCCGCTGGCGAAGGTGAAATATGAAAAACTTGGTGAATTTAAATCGGAAGGCCGCCTTTTTTCCCTTTCACTCCTGTTAAATTGGGTCATCGGCCCCGTCCTCATGTTTGTCCTAGCTTGGATTTTTCTTTTTGATATGCCTGAGTACCGTACCGGGCTCATCCTGACCGGACTGGCACGTTGTATCGCCATGGTCCTGATCTGGAATACACTCGCTAAAGGCAGCAATGAAGTCGCTGCTGTCTTGGTCGCCTTAAATTCCGTTTTCCAGATCCTGATGTATTCATTCCTCGGTTATATCTTCCTGACATGGATACCCGGATTTTTCGGAATACCCGGTCTCGTGGTGAATATCTCCATGCTCGAAATCGCTAAAAACGTCGTTATTTTCCTCGGTCTCCCTCTCCTCGCCGGATTCCTCACTCGGACTATCCTCGTAAAGAACAAGGGTGAGAAATGGTATGAATCCACATTCCTCCCAAAAATCGGGCCCACAGCCTTGATGGGACTTCTTTATACGATCGTACTGATGTTCTCGATGCAAGGGGGGAAAATCGTAAACCTACCGTATGATGTTTTCCGGATTGCGGTTCCCCTGGTTGTTTATTTTGCCATCATGTGGACCACCTCATTTTTCCTCGCCCGGAAAATGGGGTTTAACTACAGCCAGACCACGTCCATCGCCTTTACGGCTACTGGCAATAACTTTGAACTGGCCATTGCGGTGGCCATCGGCCTTTTCGGGATTGGTTCCGGTGTCGCCCTCGCTGCTGTCGTCGGCCCCCTTATCGAAGTTCCCGCCCTTGTCGCATTGGTTTATGTCTCGCTGTGGGCGCGCCGGTTTTTCCCTGGCGAAAAGGACGGGGAGCAAATCCTCACCACGAGCACCTGTCGGTAATCCGGTTCGCTCCCCAGAAAATTCCCCTTGCCCGCACAAATTGCGCGGGTGTATATTAGGGGCAATGTTGGATACACTTTCATCACTGGTCAGTCCCGATGTGTTTAAAGTTTTCCTGACACTATTCTTGAGTTTCCTCATAGGACTGGAACGTGAAGACCATAAGTCGAATTCCGGGGATTACGCCTTTGGCGGCATCCGCACATTCCCCCTGATCGGCCTCACGGGTTTTGCTCTCGCCTATCTTTCTGATGAATCCCCCCTCCCCTTTACAGCTGGGTTCCTCGTGGTCGGGGGACTCATGATGTTATCTTTCAAGCATAAACTCAGCACGACAAAATCCGCAGGAATGACCTCCGAGGTCGCAGGGCTGACCACCTATGTCCTCGGTGCACTTGTTTTTTACGAGCATTACTGGCTCTCCTCCACCATTGCCATCCTCGGAGTCCTCTTGCTGGAACTCAAAGACGGCCTGGGAAACCTTGTAAAAAAATTCCCTCGGGCAGATGTGGTCACCTTTACAAAATTCCTCGTTTTAACCATCGTCATCCTCCCTATCGTACCTAACCAAAATTTTGGCCCGTATGAATTCAACCCCTTTAAAATGTGGTTAATCGTGGTCGCTGTCAGCACGATCTCCTATGGGAGTTATTTACTCCAGCTCTGGGCTAAAGGCCGGGGCGGGATCGCCCTAAGCGCCTTACTTGGCGGGGCGTACTCCTCGACAGCGACCACTGTCTCCCTCGCACGGCAATCAGCAGGGATATCGGAAAATACCGCTTTTGCTGGGGGAATCCTGATGGCTTCAGGAGTGATGTACCTACGCATCGTTATCCTGCTTGCCCTGTTTAACCCTTCGCTCCCCCGGCCACTAAGTTATTATTTTCTATTTTTATCCGCTGGAGCTATTTGTTTCGGGTGGTTCTGGATTTCTCAAAAAATGAGCAAACAGGGGGATGCCAGCCTTGAAATCAAAAACCAGAATCCTCTGGCTTTATCTGCCGCCTGCATCTTTGCGGCACTCTTTGTAGGTATGCTTATCCTGACCTATTACACACTGCAATTTGCGGGGAATGCCGGGGTCGTGATTTTAGCGGCCATCATGGGGACAATCGACGTGGACCCTTTTATCCTCGGGATATCCCAATCCACCGGTCAAGGTATCGACCCCATGATCTCATCAATGGGCATTTGTGTGGCAGCCTCATCAAATAATATCATGAAAGGAATCTACGCCCTTTTCTTTTCTCGGAATCAAACCGGGAAAAAAAGCCTTATCTTTCTGATCATCCTTGCTGTACTCGGTCTGCTCCCCCTGTTTTTCCTCTAGGGGGGTGAAATCTCCGAGCAAAAGAGGCATTTAAGCTCTAGAGCAATTTGCTTTTTTTCCACAGGACGAGGTTTTTGTCCCAGAGCTTCTGGAGTTCATCTTTCATGAATTTGACTTCATCCCAGAGGGTCGCAAAACCGTCGAGGCCGTAGCCGGGAGGGGGTAATTGTTCGGGGTTAGCATAGAGGACTTCCCCACCCTTGGCACCTTTAAGCCAGCACTTGAGTAATTCATCAGCAAAAGCCAGATAATCTTTTCCTTCTGGAGTCAACTTACCTTTCTGGTCGATCACAGGCACCTGACAGTGGTGACCATTAAAGGAGCGGAAATGGAGCTGGCGGGCAAGTTGCACCAGATCAGGATGATCAAGTAAACGGTTCGCGAATGGTGGATAAACGTGTTTGACCAAGGCAATGTGGGAGAAATCGAAACAAAACCGTAATTTATTCCCTGTTTTTTTCAAGTAGAGGTCTGCAATCTCATAGGTCTTTTCCGGTGTCTCAGTGCAGGTGTCGCGGTGGACTTCCAGATCAAGCTCCAGACCGAGTTTACCGGCAAGTTTCTCCATTTTGATCCATGTTTCCACGGCCACCTTTGGCGGTGTATCATGATCCCATAGCTGGACATTGACCCGTGAAGGTTTCATCGAGAGGGCTTTCTGGAGGGACTCGACATAAGTCTGATCCTTCGCATCGACGTAAGCGATACGTTCCATCCCTAGCTCCGCCGTCGCCTGCAAGAGCTCAGGATTTGGCCAAGGTCCGACCGCTTTAAAACCGGCTTTTTTAATCGTTTCCACACACTGCCGGATAGTGGGTTTGACTTTCGCCCCCGACCAGTCACGCACGGTAAAGTCGAAGGTGAAAAAACGAATTTCAGGGGGGATACCATTATTTTTCATACTCATAAGGGGGTGATTTTTGATGGTTTTTATTGGAATTTACAGCTGTCGAGACCTTCTTTGCCACAACAATTCTTAAACTTCAGGACATTGCCTTGATCATTCTTTTTGCCCTTAGGGCAGGCATCATTGCGATTAATCTTTGGCCCTTCACGGCGGACAGGCGCGGATTTAATGGCCTCACTGACGGTTTCCTCATTGGCTTTTGTCGGCCCTGCACCTGAAGATTGTGACTCAGGGGCTGCATCACCAAATGCGGAGATTTGTTGATGGATCATTTTCTGCGGTAAAGCAGAAAGGAACTTCTCAAAGGCCATCAGGCTGGTAGCTGAACGGAATATGTTACTGACTATTTCGGATTTTGATTGGGCCCACATCACGCTGAACATTTCGAAGGCTTCCTTTTTGTATTCCACGAGGGGATCACGCTGGGCATAAGCACGGAGATGGATTCCCCCGCGCAGGCCATCCATTCCATAAAGGTGTTCCTGCCAGAGCTTATCGATGGCGGACAAAACCGTGTAGCGCTCGAGCTGTTTGAGAGACTCCGGATCCTCATATTTTTCTTTGAGGGAATAAGCTTCTTGGACTTTCGAGATCACCCATTCGACCACTTCATCCTTGTTCTTCTTATCCCAATCGACATCGGAGGCTTCCAGATTCAACGGGAATGTGACATTAACCCATCCGATAATATCTTCCTTGGCGGATTCACTGACCAGTCCGTCCTCGGTGAGGTAAAGCTCTGTAACCTTCGCCTCAAGAACCTCCTCCACAGCCTCAAAGATAAAATGCCGGGGGTCCTCAGCGATCAGGATTTCATTGCGATACCCGTAAACGATTGTCCGCTGCTGGTTCAGGACGTCGTCATATTCCAAGGTCCGTTTACGCTGGGTGAAATGGTGTTGCTCGACACGTTTCTGGGCTGTCTCCACCGATTTATTTAACCAAGGATGCTGGAGCTCCTCCCCATCCTTAAAGCCAAAACGCTCCATCAGGGAGGTCATTTTCTCCGACGCACCAAAAAGCCTCATCAGATCATCTTCAAATGAAACAAAGAAACGGGATGTCCCGGGATCACCTTGACGCGCGCAACGTCCGCGCAGCTGACGGTCAATACGGCGCGATTCATGCCGCTCGGTCCCGATCACATACAGGCCACCCACATCATCCACGCCCTTAGCGAGCTTAATATCAGTTCCGCGTCCTGCCATATTCGTGGCGATCGTAACGGAGCCGGAATGCCCTGCCCGGGCGACGACCTCGGCTTCGGATTGGTGGAATTTCGCATTCAGGACCGTATGGGGAACCCCATCACGTTTGAGCATTCGCGAGATGAGCTCGGAAACCTCTACAGCAATGGTTCCTACAAGGATAGGCTGCTTGCGTTCATAGGCTGTTTTAATCTCCTTGAGGATCGCATTATATTTCTCCCGTTTGGTCTTATAAAGCACATCATTATTGTCTTTGCGCACACAGATACGGTTCGCGGGAATGACCACAACATCCATTTTATAGATTTCTTTGAATTCAGCGGCATCCGTCTCAGCCGTTCCTGTCATCCCTGCGAGTTTCCCATAAAGGCGGAAATAATTCTGGATGGTGACCGTGGCGTAGGTCTGGGTTTCTTCCTCGATACTCACGCATTCCTTCGCTTCGACCGCTTGGTGTAGACCATCGCTCCAACGGCGTCCGGAGAGGACACGCCCGGTGAATTCATCCACGATCTGGACTTTATTATCTTGGACGACATAATGAACATCTTTTTCGTAGATGCAATACGCACGCAGAAGCTGTCCTACACAGTGAATCCTCTCATTCACCTCATCATAGGCTTTTTGAATGACCTGCTTACGCTGGACACGTTCCTGCGGGGTGATATCAGTGACATTATCCAGATCAGCGAGCTCCTTGATCATGTCAGGAAGGGTAAAGGCATGTTCATCCCCCGGATTGATCGATTGCCGTCCATTTTCGGTTAGGTTAACCTCGAAACTTTTTTCTTCCACAGTGAAGAGCATTTCTTCTTTCAGCTCGAAAAATCTCTCTTTCATCGTGTCGTTGTAATAGAAAAGCTCGCTCTTTTCCGACGCCTTACGGCTGGAGGTTTCTTCAAGCATCTTGAGCAGGCGCCGGCTCTTGGGCATGCCTAAACGCGCTTTGTAAAGTAGGCGACCAATATCGGAGGTATTCGCCTTTTTGGCGATCAATTCATCCACCTCGTTCAGTATCGCGTTTACCAGTCGGATTTGTTCCTGCACTAATCGCTCGACCATGGGTTTATAACGGTCAAACTGATGGTCTTGGGAAACTGCGGCGGGTCCGGAAATAATCAGAGGAGTCCTGGCCTCATCGATCAAAATACTGTCCACCTCATCGACAATCGCAAAATAATGTCCCCGCTGGACCTGGGCCTCCTTGGTTGTGGCCATGCTATTATCGCGTAAGTAATCAAAACCGAATTCACTATTCGTCCCGTAGGTAATATCCCTCTGATACTGTTCCTTCCGTGTGGGTCCACGCAAATCATGCTGGAGACAGCCGACCGTCAAGCCGAGGAATTGGTAAAGGGAGCCCATCCACTCCGAGTCACGGGAAGCCAGATAATCATTAACCGTGACGACATGCACACCCCGGCCCGTCAGGGCATTCAGGTAAACGGGCAAGGTCGCCACAAGGGTTTTTCCTTCCCCAGTACCCATTTCAGCGATCCGTCCACTATGGAGCGCCATACCACCGATGAGCTGGACATCGAAATGGATCATTTCCCACGGCAGTTCATAACCCCGGACATTGATGACTTGTTTGCCCTCGGTAAAACGCCGAGCAGCATTTTTTACCGCAGCAAAAGCCTCAGGCAAAAGCTGGTCCAAAGTCTCACCCTTCACATAACGGGCCTTAAACTCCTCCGTCTTGGCCCTGAGCTGCTCATCAGTCAATGATCGGTAACCCTCCTCAAACTGGTTGATAATGGGAACCATCGGTTCGAGTCTGCGCACTTCACGCTGATTTTTTGTACCAAGAATTTTTTTAATAATCCACTTAAGCATAAGCCCGAAAATCTCTCGTAAATCGGCGGAGAGTTCAACCTAAATTACTCCTGCGGAAGGTTTGTCGTGGAGAAGGCCTATTTGCTCCCCGGTTTGGTGGCCGGGGTTTTTTTCAAGTCTTCAGGCAAATTGTCCGGATCAAATGTCTCGACTTCTAGGCTCAGCAGACTCTTGAAGGGAATCCCGAAAGAGGCCTTCCCATTTGAACGGTCCACTAAGGAAGCCACGGCCACCACATCCCCGCCGAGCCCCCGGATAATGTCAATGGTTTCCTGTGCACGTCCGCCTTTGGTAATCACATCCTCGACCACGAGGATTTTTTCCCCCTGTCGGATTTTGAACCCGCGGCGCATGACGAGCGAACCCTCTTCCTTCTCCACAAAAATAAAACGTTTTTTGAGCTGACGGGCGACCTCCTGCCCTATCACAAGGCCTCCCATGGCGGGGGCGACAACCGTTTCGATCTCCACTCCTGCGCAAAGTGCGGCGAGTGCATTCCCGAGTCGCTCCACCACAGGCATTTCCTGGAGCACGAGTGCACATTGGAAAAACTGGCGGCTGTGCAGGCCTGAACGCAATACAAAATGCCCTTCCAGCAAAGCGCCGGAAGCCTTAAAAATCTGAATAATCTCCTCACGTGTCATACGCGCAATTTGCCCACAAAACATTTTCCCCGTCACGCGTATTTTTTACGGGACATTTACCCCGATCGTCAAGCAGACTCTGGCCCCCATACGTCCTGCACGATTTATGGTGTAAATGGATTATCTCACCGGCCAGCTCTCTCGCTCTCCTACGTCCGGAGGCCACGGATAACGCTGGTTTCATCTCCGATTTGGGCTCCCATTTTTTGTCCGGACCTTCCTATTTGGCCGGGAGGTCTTCCTCGACGAGAATCGGCGGGGGTTCGTTTTCCTGCTTCAGTTTCACTTGTTCGAGAACCTGTTTGCAACGTTCCTTGGCCAGCACAGACATTTTCCCGTCGAGCTCCTTCTCGATGATAGCAATGGGTTCTTTGGCTGATTTCACCCCTCCGGCCAATGCTGTGTAAAACCAAAAAAGGGCTTCTTCCTTGTTTTTTCCGACCCCGATGCCTTCCGCATAACAAACGGCCAGATTATTCTGAGCCTCGGGCACTCCTTGGAGAGACGCCAAACGGAACCATTCCACCGCCTCCTTTTCATTGGCTTCGGTCCCTACCCCGCGCAAGCAACGGAGGGCGATGTTATATTGGGCAGAGGGATCACCCTGTTCGGCTGCGGCATAAAACCATTTAAAAGCCTCATTTTTATCCTGAGCTACCCCGATGCCGGCATCATAATAGAGGGCCATCATGGTCTGGGCTTCAGTCAGGCCTTGTTTGGCGGCTTTGGTAAACCATTCCGCCGCGATTTTATCATTTTTTTCGAGGCCCACACCTTTGGAATAACAAACACCTAAGAGTAATTGGGCTTCAGGGATTCCTTTTTCCGCTGCAAACTGGAAAAATCCCACAGCCTCTTCCTGATCTTTAGCGACCCCGTCCCCGCGGAAGTATTTTAATCCTACTTGATATTTGGCTTGGGCATCGTCTTCTTCCGCCCTTTTTAAAAGGTCGGGGCTGATCTCCGCATGTAAGCACGTGACCACAAAGAGTCCTGTCATTAGGACCATCCATTTTAGCAGTGTTTTTACTTGGGCCATGATTTGGGAGAAAGTATCCGGTCTCTTTTCTATACACCCCACCCCGTTTCTCAAGCCCAAAGAGATACAGTTCCCCCCAAAGGAAAGACTAGAACTAGTCCAGACCGGACTATCCAAAACCTGTGAATCAGCATGGTTATTATCATTTCACCCATTACTACGCCGCAATACATCCTCTCCAAAGTCTTTTTATTGACTTCTCGACATGTCACACGAGCATGGGCGTATGAATTACCGTGAGATAGCGAAAACAGGGGTCAAGGTTTCGGAAGTTTCATTCGGCTGCTGGACGATGGGCGGCATTAATTTCACACCCACTGGTCAATCCGTCGGTTGGGCGCGACCCGATGAAAATGAAATCAGCGAGGCAATTTGCGCCGGGCTGGATGCCGGGGTGAACCATTTTGATAACGCGGACATTTACGGTAATGGCAAGGCCGAACGCATGCTGACCCGCGTCCTCAAAAAGCTCGGACGCAAGTCTGAGACACTCATCATCGCGACCAAGGTCGGGCATTTTGCAGGAACAGCTGAACACGCCTACCATCCCTTCCACATCAAACGGCAGTTTGAACAAAGCCTGATCAATCTCGGGCGCGACTATATCGACATCTATTATTTCCACCACGGAGACTTTGGAAAAGACGACCGGTATCTCGACGGTGCGGTCAAGGTAATGGACGAACTCCATTCGGAGGGAAAGATCCGGGTCAAAGGACTCAGTGCCTACTCCAGTGCGGACTTTACCCGGCTCGTCCCTGTGATTAAACCGCACGTCCTGCAAAGCTGGGCCCACGCCCTCGATGACCAATTCATCCGAGAGGATTCAGAAGTCGATCACCTACTCAAAGTCCAAGGACTGTCTTTTGTCGCTTTCAGCCCTCTGGCTCAAGGCATTTTACTCGACAAATATGATCCGGATAAACCCGTGAAATTTGAAGCCGGCGACAACCGCCAGAATGGTTACTGGTTCCAGCCAGACAATTTGCGCAAGCTCAAACCAAAGCTCTCCACCCTGAAGGAAAGATTTGGCTCGACCCCCGAGCAACTTGCGCGGATGTCCCTGCAATACGTCCTGCACAACCCCCGGGTGGCGTGTGTTATCCCCGGCTTCCGCAATTTGCACCAAGCCCAATGTAATATTAGTGCCAGCCATCCCCCTCTCACCGATGATGATATTAGATTCATCAGCGACACACTTAAAAAATAACCCTCAGGATTCAAACTCGAAATAGTCCCTCATGAGCACCCAATCATTCTCTTCGGGTGCATAAACCCAATCATCCACAGTGAGACTACCTGAAGCGATCGCTTCTCCTATTTGTGCCGCAGTGAAGGGACCGGTCTGCATCCCATTGGCATGGCAATGATATGATTTTTCTCCTATTCCACTCATTTCCTCCCCACCCGTCTTTTCAGGAATCGGCTCCTTTTCAGTATTCACTTTTTCCTGCTTACTCTTGATAAACTCCAGGAACTTGAGTGATTCCCTTTTTTCCGGCAAGGCGGCTCCTGCCCTTATGACCGGAGAAATATGCATGTAGGGATTTGACGCTGGCATGGACGTGCGGATACGCTCACTCTTTTCCATTTTTTTACCACTGTACTTTACATTCCAATAATCAACCATTGTCTCATTATCATCCTCGCTCAGGACTAAAACCTTATATTTTAACATCAAAAATGCACAAAGCACGCCGATCAAAAAACCTCCTAAGTGAGCCCAATAAGCAATAATCCCCCAGCCTAAAACTGCTCCGATGATATCCGACAAAAACCAAAGTCCGATCAACCATATTCCCGCCACTTCAAAAGTCCCCATTCTCAACATAAAAAACCACCAACACTCAATCGGGTTATACGGGTAAAGGATGAAATAAAAACCAATCATCCCATTAATCGCGCCACTGGCACCGACCGCAGGCATATCACTGAATAGCAGGTGTGTAATGGAAGCAAAAATACCGAAGGCAAAATATAATCCTAAATAGCGCAAATTACCCACATTGGCACAAATAGCATTACCAAATATCCAAAGATAAAGCATATTCCCCGCTAAATGCTAGAAATCAGCATGGAGGAAGAAGCAGCCGATTAACCTCGTCGGAGCAAATCCGTCGAGGACAAAATACTCGATCACAGATTCCGGGATATACCCGAGCCATTCCAATCCCCAAATAGCGACATTCAAAACCACAAGTAAAACATTGGCCCATGGCTGGTAAGGATAAAGTACATTTACCCTGTAAGGAATCAGGATCATCGCCTTTGATAGAACCCATTCTTATCGCCCTTGTCAAAAAGTCTCTTTTAGATCGTAACAAGGGGAAACTTCATTCGCAAAGTCTTGTTTTTAAATCATGAGTAAGCCGATACATCCCTACACCCTCCTCATCACGGGGACACTCCTGTTTTTGACATTCCCCTTTACCCCTTCATTACCAGCGCAATCCCGGACTGAGCCACCGGTCTCCCTTGTGATTTGTGCTCGGGAACAAATCGGGAAGACCACGAGTTATGATCCGGCTTACCGGTCTTTGGATTATCCAAATGGTGATGTCCCACTTGCTGGCGGAGTCTGCACAGATGTCGTCATCCGCGCCTTGAGATCAGCCCTGGGTATCGACCTGCAAAAAGAGATTCATAAAGACATGAAAAAATATTTTTCTGAATACCCGAAAATCTGGGGTCTCAAACGTCCTGACAAAAATATCGACCATCGGCGTGTGCCAAATCTCCAAACCTACTTTAAACGTAAAGGCTGGTCACTCCCTCTCACTAAGAATCCAAAAGATTATCAGCCCGGCGATCTAGTCACCTGCACTGTCCCTCCCCACCTCCCCCATATCATGATCGTCAGTGATCGGATGAATCGGGCCAGTATCCCCCTCGTCATCCATAATATCGGGTCCGGCACTCAAGAAGAAGACCGGCTCTTTGAGTTTGTCATTACCGGTCACTATTCGATCCCGCAATAAACATCAGCTCCGCTTTAAAAAAAGAAGCTTTAGTCCAATACCGCACTGTGAAGTGACGCAGAGGAAGACAAAAACTACTCTTCAAGATGATCAAACTCGAAGTATTGTTTAATCATGAACCATTGGTTCGAGTCATCATCGAGGACAAGGTCGTCGTAGCTGAGGGATTTATCGACGAGAAAATAGCCGATTTCAGCTGGGGTGTAAGGTCCCAAAACCATTCGATTTGCCATACAGAAAAACTTCTTTTCAGCAGGGGCATAGAGTCCTAAGGGATCTCTCCCCCGGACCTTTAATCTCGCGGATGATGGTGTCTCACTCATAACTGGCAATATAATCCTACTTTTAAGCAAATTGCCCGTGGAGTCAACCACGGGCAATTCCAGCAAACGAATAAAGAGGATGAAAATGTACCTTAAAACTCGAAACTGACATCCGCCAATCGGCTTTCGATCTCGGCGATGACTGCTTTCTCAGCCTCCTCACCTTTGGCAGCGAAAGTCACACTGAAACGCAAATGTGAACCCGCATCATCCCAAGGAACGGTGGAGATGAGTTTCTCCATGATCAGGTACTGGGAGACTTCCTCGGCATTTTTGAATTCCGTGCGTTTACCCCCAATAACAGCCGCTGTCGGTGATTTTAAATAAAGGAAAAATGAACCCTGGGGTTTCTTGGCGTTTAATCCTTTTTTCTGGAGACAAGCCACGAGCATATCCATGCGGCGAGAATATTTCTCCGCAATTTGCTCGGTAATCTGAGGATGATCAAAACAATAGGCGGATGCGTGTTGGATCGCCAGGAATTGACCACTATCACTATTATCCTTCACGTCACCATAAGCTTTCACGAGGAGTTCATTCCCCACGACAAATCCGCAACGCCAACCGGTCATATTAAATGTTTTGCTCGTCGAGTGGAGCTCTATCCCGACATCCTTTGCCCCGGGAATGGAGAGGAAACTCAAGGGTTTACCATCAAAAACCAGCGCGGCATAAGCGGCATCATGGATCACGATAATATGATGTTCCTTCGCAAACGCGACGACCTCGGTGAAAAACTCTTTTGTCGCCGAAGCTCCTGTCGGGTTATTCGGATAATTGATCACCATGACCTTTGCCTTGGCTAATTTCTCGGCAGGAATCGCGCTCAGGTCCGGCAGGTAATGATTCTCCGCTGTCAGGGGCATGTTATACACCTCACCCCCATAATATTTCGAGTGGGTCCCGAAAACCGGATAACCTGGTGTAGTCATCAGGACGACATCCCCGGGATTAATAAAACAAGCGGGCAAAATGCTCAAGGCCGCCTTACTCCCGATGGAGTGCATGACCTCTGTCTCCGGATTGATCCCCGGTACACCACAGACTTTATCCATATAACGGGCCGCGGCTTGTTTCAGGACAGCATCCCCGTTGTCGGCATAACCACGGTTCTCCGGCTTTAAAGCCGATTGGTGCAGCTCGGATATCACTTCCGGAAAAGCCATTTCATCGGGTTCACCGACCCCCATATCGATCAATGCCATCCCCGGCGTGGCATCCATCGCCGCCCGTTTGGCGCGTTTGATCTTTTCAAATTTATAAATCGCTGTGGATTTCCCATACATTTTTCCGCCGATGCGTTCGGCAAAAAGATTTTGGATATAACTCTCAGACATACGTTTTGCTTTTATTGGTGTTTTTTGTTGTGGTTATGGCCGTGCAAATTATTCGACTCCCGCAAAAAATGCAAAGAAAAGCTTTAGCAATTCGTAAAGCCGGAAAAACGATTGCTTTTGTGCCCACTATGGGAGCCCTGCATGAAGGCCACTTGAGCCTGATCGATCTCGCCCGCAAAAAAGCTGATTATGTCGTGGTCAGTATCTACGTGAACCCCACCCAATTCGGGCCGAAGGAAGATTTTTCCCGTTATCCCCGCCCCTTCAAGACCGACGCAGCCCTGTGCAAATTGCGCGGGACGGACATTATTTTTAATCCCGATAACCTCTACGCCCCGGATTCCTCGACTTGGATTAATGAAGAAACCCTTTCGACCGGACTCTGTGGGGGCGCCCGACCCGGCCATTTCCGGGGTGTGACCACGGTCGTGGGGAAACTCTTTAACCTCGTCCTGCCCCACGTCGCAGTCTTTGGCCAGAAAGACGCCCAACAAGTCGCGGTGATCGAACGTATGGTGCGTGACCTTGATTTCCCCCTAAAAATCATCCGCGCCCCCATCACCCGCGAACCCGACGGTCTCGCGATGAGTTCAAGGAATATTTATCTCTCCCCCGACGAACGCCAGAAGGCCGTGATCCTGTCCCAAACCCTCAAAACGGCTAAACAAATGGCCCGTGATGGCAAAAACCCCAAACAAATTGCGCAAACCATCGGTAAAATGATCGCGCAATTTGCTCCAGACGCCCGGATCGATTACATCGAGCTCCGACACTCTCAAAGCCTTATTCCCCTGAAGCAAATTGTGCCGCGAAAAACCCTCGTGGCCTTAGCCGTCTATTTTGGAAAAACGCGTTTGATTGATAATGCGGTGATTTGACTCTTTTGACCTCCTGATTATCATTCAAAATCGCGGACATGAAAGTGCACTACTTTTATGAACCCTATTTTCGGGGAAAATTAGAGGTTTTACATAAAAACTACCGCTTATCGATTATTTACTACCGTTCGTCGAAATTTTCTATCGCTATTTCATTAGGACTTTATATTAAGAAAAATAAGATTTTGTCCCAAACTTATTGTTTTCATTCCCTTTTTTTCGAGCGCTCGTGAAAAGTTTTTATTCCCTTATTTTTGTGTTTTCATTTTTTACGTTATCAAACGTATCAAATGCCCAGAGTGAATGGATTTATAACGGGAGTAGTAACTGGGGTACGGCAGCAAACTGGAATCCCGCAGCGATCCCCCAATCAAATACACCGGTTCTTTTCGGAACCAATATCACCTCAAATGCAACGGTCGATCTGGAAGGCAATACCTACGATGCCCAGAGTCTATCATTCAGTAATGCCAATATCTACACACTGACCAATGGCACGATCAATTTATTTTCTAATGGCATTTCATTCTCCCAAAATGGCGGGGGAAACGTGCAAATAGCCGCGGCAATCAACCTCCAATCAAACGCTACATTTACAGGAATAGGTACGGGCATCGTGAGTTTTAACGGCTCCCTCACTGAGAGTGGCAGTCGTTCACTCACTAAAACGGGTACTTCGACCATGCTGATGAATGGAAGTAACAGTTATTCCGGTGGCACCATTCTTTCCGCCGGCACCTTGGGAGCTGGGAATGGCTCTTCATTTGGAACTGGATTTCTCCGGTTAAACGGAGGGACCTTGAGAGCTGACGGGGGCAACCGCACCCTTTCTAACAGTCTAGAGATCACTGCAAATTCCATCATCGCCGGCACCAATCAAATCACATTCACCAGCAATGTGACCCAGTCCACAGGCAGCCGTACATTGACCGTGTCGAATACCGCATTGACCCTTTTTAATGGCAATACATTGACCTTAGCGGAGAATAATCAAACCCGCACCCTTTCCATCAGCGTCGCGGGAACCAGTGGAGGAGTCGTCATTTCAAATCAAATCGTCAACGGCACAGGGACAGGAGCCGATGGACTCAGCTCGATCGGAGCAGGCCGTTTATCTCTTTTCGGGAGTAATACCTTCACCGGCACAATGACTGTCTCGGCAGGCACACTCGGGGTCGGTCATGACCGAGCCCTTGGCGCAGGCGTTGTCTCCCTAGGTACGGCCACCTTGCGGGCCGAAGGCGGCGACCGACTGATCGGCAATGCGCTCACTCTGGCGGGGACCACTACCTTTGGGGCTGCCGGATTCACTAATGGTTTTACATTCACCAACACATCGACCCTCACCGGAAGCAGGATATTATCTGTATTTTCTAATACCATTGTCATCTTTTCAAATACCATTGGCCAATCCTCAGCAGGACTAAGATTGACCAAATCCGGAGTTGGCACCTTGAGATTACTCAGTTCAAACAGCTACTCCGGCGGCACGATCCTCTCCCAAGGGACATTAGGATTTGGACTTGCCAGTGCCATCGGCACGGGGACACTCACATTAAACGGGGGCATCCTCCTTCCCGAAGCAAACAACATGCTCATTACTAACGCTTTGAATATTAACAACAGCTCTGTTATTAGTGGAAATAGTAATATTACTTTCTCCGGTAATGTCTTCCATCAAACCGGCAACCGCGCTCTCACGATTTCGAATACCGGCACAACGATTTTTAATGGCAATACCATGCTTCTTGCGGAAAACAACCAGACACGCACCCTGACCATCAATGTCGCCACCGGCGCGGGGTTAGTCACTATCTCGAACTCCATCCAAAACGGAACAGGAACCGGAGCCGACGGTCTGGTAAAATCCGGAGCAGGCACACTTTTACTTTACGGAAGTAATACTTATTCAGGAGGCACGACTCTCACCGCCGGCCTTTTAGGACTGGGAAATGCAAATGCCATAGGAAGCGGCACACTCACCTTGAATGCAGGCATTTTACGCGCGGACATGAATAATTTGACCCTGACAAACTCCGTAAATATCAATAACAGCTCGATTATTAATGGAAATAGTAATATTACTTTCTCCGGTAATGTCCTCCATCAAACCGGCAACCGCACCCTCACCATTTCGAATACCGGCACAACGATTTTTAATGGAACAAATTTTGTGCTGGCTGAGGCCAATCAAGCCCGCACCCTGACTATCAATGTCGCCACCGGCGCGGGGTTAGTCACTATCTCGAACTCCATCCAAAACGGAACAGGAACCGGGGCAGACGGCCTGATCAAATCCGGAGCAGGGACTCTCTCCCTCTCGGGCAGCAACACATTTACCGGCACTCTCACACACAGTGCCGGTACTCTAGGGCTCGGGAGTGATCTGGCCGCAGGAGCGGGCACTCTGTCCCTTGGGACAGCCACTGTCCGAGCAGAAGGGGCAGACCGGACTATCGGAAATGCCGTGACTCTAGCGGGGACCACTACCTTTGGTGCTGAGGGTTTTACTAATGGACTTACCTTTACTAATCTGGCGACACTGACTGCCAGCAGGACCCTATCTGTATTCTCTAATACTGTAGTGACCTTCTCGAATAGAATCACCCAGTCCGCCGCAGGATTTAGCCTGACTAAATCCGGGGCGGGCACCCTGCGATTGTTGAATTCAAATAGTTATTCTGGTGGCACCATTCTTTCCCAAGGAGTCTTGGGAGTCGGACACTCAAATGCCCTCGGAGCCGGAGCTCTCACATTCAACACGGGCAATTTGCGCGCGGAAGTCAATAATCTGACACTCACTAATGCTGTGAATATCAATGCCTCCTCTGTCATTTCCGGCAATAGTAACATTGTATTTTCCGGCAATGTCCTCCACCAGACAGGTAACCGCACTTTGACTATTTCAAATACTGGGACCACACTCTTTAACGGCACAAATCTCGTCCTGGCCGAAGCCAACCAAACGCGTAATTTAACCCTGGATGTCGCCACCGGGGCCGGCAATGTTACCATTTCTAATAATATCCAAAACGGGACAGGCACAGGAGCCGACGGACTGATCAAAACCGGGAATGGCAATTTGCTGCTGATGTCGAGTAACGCTTATACGGGAGGCACCATCTTGACTGCCGGCACCCTCGGTGTGGGACACAGTAACTCTCTCGGAACCGGTGCTCTCACATTCAACGGGGGCAATTTGCGCACGGAAGTCAATAACCTTGTCCTGACCAATGCGATCACTCTGAGTAATTCATCCGCCATCACCGGCACTAATAACCTGATCCTTTCCGGAAATGTCCAGCAACAAGCAGGTAACCGCACTTTAACCATTTCAAATACCGGGACCACACTCTTTAACGGCACAAATTTCGTCCTAGCCGAAGCCAACCAGACCCGTAATCTAACCGTCAATGTCGCCAGCGGTGCAGGACAGGTGACAATCTCTAATACAATACAAGACGGGACGGGCTCCGGAGCCGATGGGTTGATCAAAACAGGGGGAGGAACTCTCGTCCTCGGTGGATCATCCAGTAATACTTTTACCGGCGCGACTGCTGTCAATGGAGGAACTCTTGTATTGGCAAAATCCGACAACACCCCTGCCATCAGTACAAACCTGACCATTTCTAATGCCACAGTCCGCCTCAACGCCCACCAACAAAT
>JAWXBN010000117.1 GCA_034440155.1 Verrucomicrobiota bacterium
AATTCTAAACCCCCCCCCCCCCCGCTGTCTTATGCCCACCTATGAATATGAACCGCTCGCCGGGCATTGTGACAAGTGCCAGGGACATTTCGAGATTATTCAAAAGATGAGTGAACCTCATCTGAAAACATGCCCCGCTTGCGGGCAGGCGGTCAAACGGGTGATCTCCGGGGTGAGTATCGGGAATACAAAATCGGGGGGCTCTTACGCAGATGCCAAAAAGGCTGGATTCACTGTCATGAAACGCCGGGATAAAGGTGTTTACGAAAAAATCTGATGCTGGTCGCGTTTTATAAACCATACGGTGTCCTGACGAGATTCACTCCGGATGGTTCTGCCCACCGCACACTTAAGGAATTCCCCCTACCCCCGCGTTGCCATCCGATTGGACGGATCGATGCGGATAGCGAGGGGTTACTCCTGCTCAGTGACGAGAAACGCTGGGAGGATTTGCTCTTGAATCCCCGCCAAAAACATTGGCGCACTTACTGGGTCCAGGTGGAGCGTGTCCCCGACGAGATGGCCCTGAGCAAATTGCGCAAGGGTGTGGAGATTGCGGATTATTTTACAAAACCCGCTCTGGCCAGTATCCTCTCACCCCCGCCTCAGACTGGTGAATCGGAAAATGAATCTGTGAAATATAGCCCGGGAGAGATCATCGTCCCGGTGAGGAACCCCCCGATCCGCTTCAGGAAAAATGTCCCGGATACTTGGATCGAGATATCCCTGACGGAAGGCAAAAATCGCCAGGTCCGCCACATGACCGCTGCCGTGGGGCACCCGACGCTGCGCTTGATCCGGTTCGCTATCGGCCACCTCCACCTTGCTGACCTCGCCCTCAAACCCGGTGAAAACAAATTGCTCACTGCGGGCGAGTGTGATTTGCTTTTCAAATAGGAGTGTCCGAAAGTTTTTCCTGATCAAAAGAGCCACACCTGTGTACTGAGGTGTGTTTGTGTAAACCCTGTTTTAAAATCCTGCCAGCCTAGGTTTAATCGTGATGATTATTACCGAGCAAGACGGGGATGGTACTGCGGAAGAGGATGGAGGAGGTGACGCTGCCGATGATGAATTCACGAATGCGGTTATGGCCGTAGGCACCCATGATAATGATGTCGACTTCCGAGTCATGGGCGAAATCGAGGATTTTTTCTTCGGGATTACCGGTAAGCAGTTTGCACTCGGTTTTGATCCCCAGTTCAGCCGCATGGGCCGATGCCCAAGCAAGGGCTTCCTGGCTTTTTGCCGTGTGGCCGTCATCGACACTGATGATGGTCGTCTGCATTTCCATCTTCCGGACAAACTCCATGCCGGCATGGAATGCGCGCCGGGAGTTTTCACTGCCGTCGAAGGCGATGACAGCCTTTGAGAATTGGCGGGGCCGGTCAGCGGTGATCAGGCAGGGTTTAGTAGAGATGCGGATGACTCGCTCGACACTTTTACCGAGGAAATCGTCTTTGAGTTTAAGGTGTTCCCCATTACGCCCGATAATGACGAGGTCGATATTCTTTTCTTCCTCTTGGACCACCTCGGCGAGGTCTCCGGTTTTGAGTAAGGACACAAAGGGCACTTTGTCCTCTTCACAAGCTTGCTCGATGACGGCGAGGATGGCTTTGCCGCGTTCCGTGAAAAGTTCATTCAGCTGTGAATAAAGATTCTGGTAAGGGACGATCCCGACGGCTCCGGATAAATCGGCAAAGAAGGATCCGCCCACGTCGCGTGACTCGATCACATTCAGGGCATGAATCTTTGCGTCGAATTTATGGGCGATTTGCAGAGCGGTTTCCATAGCGATTTTGGAGTGTTCCGAGCCGTCCGAACAGAGCAATAGATTCTTGATCATAGGGGGGTATTATAGCAGGGGGATTCCGGTGGGCAAGCTCCCCTTTACTTGAAATCATCCATATCAGTCTAGTTTATGGTTGCAATTAAACATCATTATTGGCAATAGGAAGGGCATTCTTATGAGAATTAAATCTTATCTATTTCTTTTAGTACTGGTTCTAGCTACCCCATTTGCTTTTTCCCAACAGAGTGAATGGATTGTCTTGAGCGGCGGCCCCGCCCTCCCTTCATGGGAAAAGCAAAAAAAAGTTCCTCACGATCGTGTCTGGGATAATTTTATCTTTACGGGGCAGCTCCGCATTGAGCAGCTCAAAAAAGAAATCCCTGCCGGGGACATCATTACTTGGATGGTCTACCGTACGGGTTATGTCGCCCGCGGCAAACAGATGGGGGCCGACTACGTCGCCCAGATCGAACAATCTGCCCTAAAATGGGGTGTGAACCTAGTGTGGTTTGATAAACAAGGTGCCAATGGTAATGAATTGATCGAATACATCAATAATGGCAAAGACCGTAGTAAAATCAAAATCAAGAGCTTCGACTATTTTGGCCACTCGAACCGGAAAAATTTCCTTTTTGATTACTCAAATGATTTGGACGGGGTCTCCGTTGTCTGGCTGCATATTGTTGATTTAAAGAAAATGAACCGTTCTGCCTTTGATCCTACAGGACAAGCTTGGAGTTATGGTTGCCATTCCGGGGACGGATACGTCCAGGCCTGGTACCAAGCCACCGGGGTGAAGATGCAGGGGACAAAACAAAAAACGGATTATGCCGCCCGTAGCTGGCCTGTTCCTTCTAAAGGTGGTAAATGGAATCAATTATGAAGAAAATTTATTTATCACTCTGTGTGGCCTTCGCCTTTGCTTTGATGACTGGCTGCCAGACGACGGACTCCACCACAGGGACGACTTCCTCCCCGGGGACGGCTGGTGCCCCCAAAATCGGTATGAAACTTACCGATGATCCGAAACGTTCGGTGCCGGTCGGGACAGAATTTGTCGGACAACGTTATTTTAGTGAGAAATTCATGTACTGGGGTTTTGTGCGTCCGGAAAAGGATGCTTGGGGGAAGTCTACCCGCATCGTGATGCTGCGTGAAGAAGTCCCCGCCCCGGATCGTGCGCCGAACGGGCCAAGGGGTCGCGATGACGGCACCATCTATTTGTTAAAAGGATATTTCTCGGGGGAAATCGCCTATGAACCAAAGAGCGACCTGATGCTCGACGTTTTTGTCCTACAAGGCTACGAGGTGGTGACCGAGCATAATAAACCCATCAATGCTAATACCCCATTCTGGGTTTCCGACCGCATGTATTACCGTAATAATGCAGCGGGTGTCAAAAAACAAGGTTCCAAAGTCGGTAACCGCTTCCACGAAGACATGTCCACACCTTAGAGTATCGCACGCGACCGTGGATCGGCAGAAAAGAGAGCAAATTGCACCACGAAGGATGATGGAAACCGGACGGCCAAACCAATTCTGTAGGGTGGCCGGCTCGGTTACAGAATGTCGGATGCGACCGTGAAACTCTGGCCCGTGGCAAGCAGGGCCGCTCGCCCTACAAAGTCAGGTTCAGCACGCCGACCCGCTGGATCGGGAATCCCCCCTGCCGCAATTTGCACATTTTTGGTAAGAAGATAAAAGTCAGTGTGTTGGTTACCTACAAGGATTTGAAGCAAATCATTCTTCTTTCCCTATCACTTTGGGATCACGAGTCCCAATTGTCTTTCGTCGGAGCGAGACACCGACTCTTTTGGAAAATTTATTCCCGACTAGGCATACAGGCATACGGCTCTCTATTGGTTGCCTCATTACAGCAACGAAGGCTGGTATTCCTCAGTATCCTGAAAGGATTCTAATCATATAGCCCGGGGTTGGAAAGCGCTCTCACGCGACCTACCCCGGGAATCTGGATCAAAGGATCTACCCTGAAAGGGTTATGTCCAAAGGGGGTGATTCCTCACGTTTGGTCAAAATCCACCACGGTGCACACAAAGGGAGGAAGATTTGATTTTGTGTAGGGCAAGCGGCCCTGCTTGCCTTCTGGGGCGCAATTTGCATCACGAAGAATACAAAAAACACGAAGGAGAAAGTTTTAAAATAGGGGGTTCACGCCAAGGAATGCGAAGTTTTCTCCGAGGGGTTACCATATGGGGTGAATACCCCATAGCGGGGATAAAATCGCCTGTGGTAACGTTCGCCCATGATTAACCCGAAATTATTCTACTCAGGAGGCATGACCTGTACGTGTTTCTTTGATGATGGCAATGAATGCGGGTTGACTAAAAATCTGGTCGGTACAGGTAAAAACTCGGGGACAATTACTTATCAGATCCAGAGATGCCCTTCGGAAAAAGTCTTTCTACGCAATACAAACCTAAACCTAAAATAAAAACAGAAAAAAACAGTCTATGAAACTTATCACAACACTTACGGCGGTCTCACTGATGGCTGTCTCGGCATTATTCGCCGGAACTGAAATGTCTAAAATGGACGATTCCAAAGGACTTAGTCAGTCCATTATGGAACAGGATATCCCGCTTTTCCGGGCAAACGAATGGAGTGTCGATGCGTTTGGCACTTATGTATTCACTGATACAAGCGGGCGTTACCGGGACGGTTTCGGCGGCGGCGCAGGGGTGAATTATTTTTTCACTCGTTACATCGGTGTAGGATTTGACGGTTACGCTTGGCAAGGTGCTCAAAATGATGATGCCGTTGGAGCGATCGCGGGAAATTTGATTCTGCGTCTGCCCATCGATAAATACCATTTTGCCCCCTACATCTTTGCTGGTCCCGGTGGGATTTTCGGCCCCATTAACGAATTCAGCGGTCAAGCTGGTGCTGGTGTGGAAGTCCGCATCACTCATAATTTCGGGATCTTTGCTGATGCCCGTTATGTTTTCACCACGGAGAGTAACGACTATATCCTTCCCCGTGCTGGTGTCCGTTTTATATTCTAGTCACGTGACGGGAATAGTTTAAAATTTAAAAACAGCCATGGATTAACCATGGCTGTTTTTTTGTGCCCGGCGCAATTTGCCGGGGCTTTTGAAAAAAATAAAACTCCCCCAGCGCTCCACCAACCGGAGAAGGTCATGACTATGGGTAGGCAGAGAAGTCTAAAAAAAAGCAGGAGCCCAGATTATGTTCTTGGCCGTTGCCTTTTTGGTCTGTCAGAAAAGGGCGGTGGAGTTATTCTTCGTAGATAAAGTGTTCAGTTTGGAGTTTTACTTTCCGGTCCCGGGCTTCATCTTGGGTTTTTGGGCCCCCTGCGACTTCCAGGATTTTATAGATTTGAATGGCGCCTTTCCAGTCCTGTTGTTCTTCTTTGATCTCACCAGCATCAAATCCCGCACGGGAAAACCAGACAAATTCAGGTAATTTTGCAGCTTCATCCATACTTAACCCGTCGGGGAGGGACTTTGCATAAATGATATCCATATAAGTGGTCAGAGCTTCTTTATTTTTCCCGAGTTTCTGGAGGCATTTCCCGATCCGATAGGTGGTCTCATTATGGAGGGTAAGGTTGCCTTGGTTCAACTGGCGGATCTCTTCATAGACTTTAATCGCTTCCTCATATTTTTTGAGTTGCTGGAGGCATATTCCTTTTCCTAGCCTGGCTTCAAGGGGTGGGGTCTGCCCGGTCTCTTTTAAAATGCTCTCGTAAATAAGCAGGGCATTCGCGAACTGGTTAAGCTGGCGCTGGAGCTCTGCCTGCCGGAGGCGCGCCTCGATGCGCAGCGGGGAGTTTGGGATGCTGGCCACTTTCTGGTAAAGCTCATTGGCCTTGGTTGTTTCTTGGCGGCCTGCGGCACTTTTTGCCGCCCAATAATAAGATTCATCGATGAGTTCATGGGCCGGGAAATTCCGCGATAATTGCTCGAAGAGACTTTGTGCCCGCGCATAATCCTGCCGGTTATAATAATAATTCCCCAGCCAGAATGTGGCCGAAGCCGCGTAATCGGATTTAGGATAACGTTCGACGAATTGGTTAAAGGCGTCCAAGGCCGTATTTTCGTCCCCCATTTTTGCCAGTGTCAGGCAATGATTGTAAAGGGCTTGTTCTGCCAGTTGGTTTTTAGGATGGTTTTTGGCAATGGCCGTGAATGCCGCTGCGGCCTGCGGATATTTTTCCTCGCGGAAAAGGCATTCCGCCAGAGCAAATTGCGCTTTAGGAATGAGTGGGCTTTTCGGGAAATTTTTTACCAGTGCATCATAGACCTCGCGGGCTTTGACGAATTGACCGGCGAGAAAATAGATATTAGCAGTCTCAAATTGGGCTGCGTCGGAGAAAGCACTATCAGGAAATTGTGTCAACAGGCTCTGGTAAGCCGTGATGGCGGCTTTGGAATTACCGGCGAGGGCATGGGCCTGACCTTGCCTGAAAAGGGAAGCTTCCGCATAAGTGCCGCGGGGGAATTCCTTACTGATTTGTTGGTAAATATCGAGGGCTCCCGCGGAATTTTTCTGTTGGAGGAGCAGGTCAGCGATCTTAAAGAGCATGCGGGTGCGTTGGTCTTCACGGGTAGCGGTTTTTAATGAGCCGCGCAGCATCTTGAGGGCTTCATCTGTCTGGTTGTTTAAGACATAACAATCGGCGGCTAGTTCATAGACCTTTGCCAGGTCAAAGGAGGCATAGGCGGGTGAAGTGAGAATGCGGCGACATTCGGCTAATGCTTCCGGAAACATTTTTTGTTGGTAGAGAGCGCCAGCGAGGACGACATCGGCTTCAAACCCTGCCCGGCTTTCGAGATTTTTCTGGGAGAACTCGCGTAATTTATCCAGTGCCGGCTGCACTTGGCGATTTTTGGCCATGGCTTGCGAATAACGTTTCATCGCAGCGGACCTCCGCTCGATTGATAAAGCTTTTTGGAAAGCCTGTTCATAGGCCTTGGCCGCATCCGTGTCGTCATTGAGCGAGGTATAGACATCGCCGAGTGCCAGCCATGCGTCGCCGACCACACTTTGGGGTTGGGCTTTGGGGTTGATCGTAATACTTTCAAAAATCTTCCGGGCTTCCTCATGCTGCCCACGGGCTGCATAGATTTCTGCGCGCCAAAAAAGGGCCTCGAATTCCAGGGGGCTGAGGGGATTATCCGTAATCAGGGGGGCGAGGGTTTTTTCCGCTAGGTCAGATTGGTCCAGTTGGAGCTGGATTTTTGCGAGGGTGAGCAGGCTTTTACGTCCGGTTTCATTTTTTCTATTTTCCTCGCCCAGCATCATAAATTTTTCTACGGCCGCATCTGTGTTACCCGACAAATATTCTAACCAAGCCTGACTGTAACGGGATTTCAGGGCGTAATCCCCGGCTTTAGGATCGTCAATAATGGCTTGGTAAAGTGCCGCCGCTTCCTTCCACTTTTCGGCCAGGGTGTATGCTTCGGCTAGGGTGAATTTCACTTCGACCAGGTCCAGCGGGCTTTTTTGACGGCTTAACTCTGGGGTTAAGACGGTGACGGCCAAAGCTCCTTCGGACTGTAGGACCAGTGCTTGGGCTAAGGTAAGGCGGGCTTGCGGGGTGAATTCAGAGTTTGGGAATTGGCCTAGTAATTTTCTAGAATTGATCTCCGCGACCTCGTAAATCCCGTCATTAAATGCCCTCTGGGCGGTCTCAAACAACCTCTTTTCTTCCCTCGTCTGGGAAAAGAGTGGGGTCGTGAGGACACAGACCGCAAGGGTCGTCATGAGGAATGTGAGGATTGTTCTTTGCATCAGGCTTTAATATTTAAGGTTATCCAGCTTAACCATGTGCACGCCAAGATTCAACCTTCTCTTGAGACAAAAGCCCGGCCTTGTCACAGGATGGTCGAGTGTGGGTAATTTCATCGTGAGGATCATGGGGCAGGGGGAATAAGGGGATAAAAAACATCATGAATGATGGGGATGATGTAGCCATGTAAATATTTTTATATGAATTTTTCCGTATTTTGATATAATTACACACTGTGAAAATACGGGTCATCCTCATTGCGACAATGTGTCTCCTGCCTTTTTACGCATCCGCACAAAATGTGAAAATGCGTGAAACGCGTTGGGAAGCACAGGATTTGATCAAAAGTGCCAAGGAAGGCGGTAAAGACTTTGCCTCGAAAAATTATTCGGGTGATAAAGTGTATAATACCGATAATGTGAAGTTTAAATCCTTTCTCTCCCGCGATTTTGAAGGGGGCAAAAAGGCGATTGAAGTCGAAGAAAGTTATTCATTAAAGGAATCTTCCTCGGCCAACCGATCCGCTCTTTTTAAGGAAAATAACCAAGAAGAAGTCAATCAAGCCTTCCAAGCGGCGGAAGAACGCGCCCGCGAAGGGAGCCGCGAATATGGCAGGGCCTCCAAGGATTTCCCCGATATGGAGATGATTTATGAGGCTAAGTCATACCAAGGACCGGAAAAAAATAAAGTCACCCGTTCCGTGCAGAATATTGGTAAACCAAACCTGAGCGTCGATGAGGTCCGCGATATGCTGAATTCACCGGGCTCATCCCGTAAGGATATCACGGGTGACCAAAAAAGTAACCTCCCGAAATAAAAGAAGACCTGTCGCGCATTCATCGAAGGAATACCTTGTTTTCATGGCGTGACATCGCTACATTTACCGCAAATTATAGGCCAAATATGTCAAAAAACACACTTTTCCCCAGAACCATTCTCGCCCTTCTCTTTGCGGGGGTAATGATATTCCCGACGACAGGACTCTACTCTCAGTCACCACCGGTGGCCCAGAAGCCTTTTGCTTCCCCGAAAGCAGGATTGCAAAATGGGGCCGATGTTGTTCCTCCCGAAATATTAAAATCGGTGGATCATTTTTTTACCACGCTCAAACAAGATAAGGTCACACAGGCCTTTGACGATATCCTGACCAATACCAAGGTCAAAGATCGCACGAGTGAAGTCAATGACATGAAGGCCAAGACGACGACCCTGCTTTTGGAGTTTGGGAAAGTGCAGGATTATGAGTTAGTCAATGTCAAAAAAATCGGATCCCGTATTTTTGTCCTCACTTTTTTGAGTTATTCCGAGGCTTACCCTTTGAGGTGGAATATGACATTCTATAAACCCAGCGAGACATGGCGCTTGATCGATATTCGCGGTGAGGTCAGTGTCCGTGATATCGGGGTAAATTTCGGTGAATCAACCCCGCAATAAGTGTCCCGTATTTTATTATGAAGTTTTTCATTCTTGTTTTTATCCCTTTGATCTTGGCGGGCTGTTTGGCCGCCGTGGGCTGGATGATATTGGGGTTGAAAGGGGCCCTTGCCGGTGGATTTGCGGGCATTATTTTATTGATTCTGGGTTTAATCATATACCTCAAAGATAGGAAATCCGGAGGTGAATCCTCTGCTTCTTCCGCTCCAGCCGGAAAAACGACTTTCCGGAGAGAAAAGGAAACCAGCGAACCTACAGAGGTGACAAAGGTTAAAATCAAAAAACCTAAAAAGGCCGATAAACGTGTCCTCGGGATATTAAAAAATGCCCAAGCCCTTTTGAAAGAAGTGAAGCTTGATCAAGAAGAAGGTTGTTTGCTTGTGGATGCGGCAATTGTTCCCACCACCCCGGATGGGGCTTTTGCCCCTTGGTTTCCTGATGAAATGAGTTTCCAAGGTTTTGCGACTCAAGCAGATGCCGAAAAAGGCGTTGGTGGTCAGAAAATAAATATTCTGGGTTGGCGGCGTTGGATGCAAAATGAATTCAGGATTATGGAGCTCGAGCTTTTACGCGGCTCATGCCGTTTGCAATACACGGTAGCTCCGGTTTCTTCAGGGGTTGGATTTATCCGTTTTTCTTATGAAGACGAGTGTTTTGGGAAACCAATTATTTTGCCGGAAACGGCGGAGGTCACACCATCGGACGAATCGGCCCCGGTGAATTCCGTCGAAGACGCCCCTGTGGTCGAAGAAATGGCCATGGAAGAACAAGAACCTGGGGAAATCTTAGTCTTTGTTTTGAGGAATGGTCAACAAACGGGGCCTTTTACCATGGGTGATCTCTGGGTCGAGATTTCCGAGCACCGGGTTTTTCTTACGGATTACGGCTGGTATGAAGGGCTTCCAGATTGGTTACCCCTCAGCAAGTTGATTGAACACGATAAAGACAGCATCTGACCTTTTTGGGGAAGAAGACATGCTTCCCCGTTTGACATTAGGGCGGGAGCCTTCTACTTTCAACTGGTATGGTTTTGACCCCTTATGAGTATAATTATTTTGTCTTGGGCGTGATGTTCATTTTGGCCATCTGTTTCGCCGTAGGCCCTTTGATTATTGCACGGTTGATCGGACCGCGTAAACCTTCCCGTACAAAAAACGCCACTTATGAATGTGGACTTGTGACTCGGGGTGATGCTTGGATGCAGCTGAAGATTCATTATTATCTTTATGCCCTGTCATTCCTGATTTTTAGTCTGGAGATTGTTTTTATTATTCCCTTGGCGGTTGTCCTGAAATCCGCTGGATGGTGGGCTTTTTTTTCAATGTCATTTTTTCTTTTAATCCTAAGCGCCGGGCTGGTGTATGAATGGAAAAAAGGCGCGCTCGAATGGGACTAACCAATTATGCCGATTGATGAAGGACTTAAATCAGAACTAGCCAAAGCGGGGGTTTTTACCACCACTCTGGAGAGCATTTATAATTGGGGTCGCCGCAGTTCCATTTGGCCTTTGCAATTCGGGCTGGCCTGTTGCGCGATTGAAATGATTGCGGCTGCGGCCTCCCGATTTGACCTTTCGCGTTTCGGGGCGGAGGTTTTCCGGCCTTCCCCGCGTCAAGCCGACCTGATGATTGTGGCCGGGACAGTGACAAAAAAAATGGCCCCGCAAGTCGTCCGGCTGTATAATCAAATGCCCGAGCCGAAATATGTCATCGCCATGGGGGTCTGCGCGATCTCTGGTGGCCCATTTAAACAAGGGTATAATGTCCTCAAGGGCATCGACCGTTATATCCCGGTGGATGTGCATATCCCCGGTTGTCCTCCGAGACCTGAAGCCTTGCTTCATGCTCTCATGACCCTCCAGCGCAAGATCGATGAGCAAACCACATTTTCGCAGTTTGAAGGGGAGCCCACCAACCGTGCGTATGACTCGCATGACGGAGAGTTTACCGTACCCACCCTGGGTGCACACGATATTGAGCCACCCTTTAATCCAGAGGTTTGGAAACCCGCGCAAATTGCAAAGGGCACATCAAAATGAATACGGATTACCTCTTTGTTAAATTCCCGACGCTGACTTACGAGCGCCCGACGAATTCTTTTGTGATCCCCCCCGAAATCGCCTTGGAGGTGGCCCGTTATTTAAAGGATGATCCGATGTTCCGTATGGATATGTGCACAAATTGCACGGCGGTGGACTGGCTGCCTACGACGAATATCGTTAAACGCAAGACGATCGAGATCATTGACGGTAAACAGGTGGAGTCCGTAGAAGAAATCATCGTCGATAAACCGGCTTATCTGGAGACCGTTTATCACTTGGTTTCTGTGGAGAAAAAAAAGGGCCCCCTGATCATCCGCGTGCGGACAAAGGACCGTATCGATACACGAGTCCCATCCCTGACCCCTGTCTGGCGGGGTTGCGAGTTCCAAGAGCGCGAGGCCTATGATCTTTACGGGATTATGTATGAAGGCCATCCTGATCTGCGCCGGATCCTGATGTGGGAGGGTTTTCAGGATTATCCCATGCGCAAAGATTATGTAGAGCCGGACGATTACGAGTATGAGCCGACCCCTCACGATGAGGTGTTGACCAAGGCGAAAAAACATTACCCGGTAAAGCCTGTATGATCGCACCTAAAGATAATTTTAATGATCTGGATCTTTTGGCCGAAAGACCCGAGCCGAGGGGTTATGAGATCATTAATAAGGAAAATTCGGAAGGTCAGGAACTCTTGGAGATTTCCCTGGGCCCCCAGCACCCGAGTACACACGGGGTTTTCCGGATGGATGTTGTTCTCGACGGGGAAACAGTGATCAAGCTCAAGCCTATTTTCGGTTATCTCCACCGCAACCACGAAAAAATCGCCGAGCATACGAGTTATATCGGGACGATGCCTTATACCGACCGTTTGGATTATTTTTGTTCCATGACGAATAACTGGGGCTACGCCCTCGCGGTGGAGCAACTTGCGGATATCAAGGTTCCTGAACGGGCCGAGTACATCCGCGTGATCATGGCCGAGCTGACCCGACTGATTAATCATACCTGTCTGGCTGGTTTTCTGCTCAATGACTTGGGGGCTTGGGGTTCACCTTTGCTTTATGCTTTTCGTGAACGCGAAAAGATCATTGATTTATTTGAATCCGTCAGTGGGGCGCGCCTGATGTGTAATTATTTCCGTTTTGGCGGTGCTCGTTGTGACCTGCCCGATGGTTGGTTGCGGCAGGCGAATAAAATCGTCGATACATTCCCAAAATTCTTGGATGAATTTGAAAAGCTGATCACCGGTAATGAAATCCTGCGCAGCCGTACAGAAAATATAGGGATACTCTCAGCAGAGCTTGCGGTTAATGCCTCCATTACCGGCCCCATGCTCCGTGCCAGCGGGGTGGATTACGATTTGCGCAAAGCCCAACCTTACGGGATTTACGGGCGTTTTGATTTTCGGGTGCCGATGGGAACGGTCGGGGACTGTTATGACCGTTACTACGTCCGGATTCTGGAGATGCGCGAGAGTTTGAAAATCCTGCGCAAAGCACTCAAGGATATTCCAGATGGTCCGGTGTGTGCGGATGTGAAGATCAGGAGTTTTAAGACCCGTCCGGGTGAGGCTTATAGCCGGATTGAAGGCCCGAAAGGGGAACTCGGATTTTATGTGATCAGTGATGGGTCCCCGAGCCCCTACCGTTACCGGGTCCGTCCGCCGTCATTCATTAACCTAACGATATTAGAGGATATGTGTCTGGGCCATAAACTGGCGGATGCGGTGGTGATCCTGGGTAGTATCGACATTGTTTTAGGGGAGGTGGATAGATGAATTTCCCGGGTTTAGGCATTATAAAGGGGATGGCGGTGACTGCGGAGAATTTCCTGCGCAGTTTCTCACGGGCAGACAGGCTTTTTACCACGGAATATCCGGAGGAACGCATCGCGCTCCAGGAAAATTACCGTAATTTCCCGTTTTTAGTTTATGATGATGCACCGGAGAATATGCGTTGTGTGGCGTGCAAGATTTGCGAAAAAGAGTGTCCCCCGCAGTGTATTTCTATCGAGGAAGACCGTGATGAAAAAGGCAAAGTCATCCGCAGGCCAAAAGTTTTTGATATTGATTACTCCGTTTGTATGGGGTGCCAGATTTGTGTCGAGGTCTGCCCTTTTGACGCGATCAAGATGGATCATGAATATGAACTGTCCACGGACAACCGTTTTGACGGATTACTCTTCCATCGTGATGAGCTGCTGAAGCCCGCTGATCAATATGAAAAAATGCACCCGACCGAAGGGGCAATCGTAAACGCCAAAATCCGCGAGCAAATCGAGAAAAAGAAAAAAGCCGAAGCTGCCAAAGCCGCCGCTGCCGCACAAAAACCTGCCCCAGTTGGGGAAAAATAATATCAATAAGGCTTTATACCGGTCTCTATCGATGAGTGCTTTCGGGGTGACGGACGTGGTGCAGAGGAGTAATGAAGATCGAATATTAGATAAGACTATAAAAAACGGTGTGAATGGCTTGTTATTTTTTGCGGGGTTTGGTGATATCCCATTTCCACACTAAAAAACAAAGGGAAGAAAATGTCATTCACCGAAAATTTTGAAAATGTCAGTGTTGTTTGTAAAGCTAATGTCTATTTCGATGGCAAGGTAGCCAGTCATACCGTGCAATTTGTGGACGGATCAAAAAAAACACTGGGGTTGATTTACCCCGGCAGCTTTAAATTTGACACAGGTGTACCCGAGGTCATGGAGATTATCTCAGGGGAAACGAAAGTCCGCCAAGCCGGGCAGACTGAGTGGACGTCTTATGGGGCCGGCACAGCTTTCGAAGTCCCCGGGAAATCTTATTTTGAAATCTCCGTTGATTCCGGGATTGCCCAATATATCTGTTCCTTCAAATAAGAAGTTTTTTTAAGGAATATCCGTTACGGCCTTTCAAACATGTCTTTGAAAGGCCTTTTTTATGGGGAAAAGAATTCGTCTAAACAGCAGGTGATCAGCTAAGGTTTATTCACCAGTTCAAAAGGTAAAAATGGCCTTAAAGGAGATCGAACATCAAGTGCCTAAGGGATGGGTTCCTGTTTTTCATTTCTCATGCTCGATCAAATTATTGACAAATCCTTGGGTTAAAGAGACTTGTCACGCAAATGACTGAGCGATGATTGAATAAATTATTGAGTTTAAAAACTATTCCCGCTTATATCGGGCTAAAATATGTACTTTAATTTTAAACTATTCCGTCGTGCCTTGACGATTTCCTTATGGGAACGCCCCTTTCATGTGAGGCGATGGTTTTTCACCCTCTTTTTTACTGTTCTATTCCTGTTTTTTTGGATGCTTGTGGCAGTGGGCCGTTTATTGGATAGCCTCTTTTTTCGTGGGTTTTATAAACAGAAGGTGGAGGCTCCGGTTTTCATCGTGGCTCCGCCCAGGAGTGGGACCACTCTGACCCAAAATCTCATGAGCCTAGACGATGAGAGATTTGTCCATGTAAAGCTTTACCAGACGATTTTCCCGTCGGTTTCATTCCAGAAAGCGATCCATAAACTCTCCCGGATCGACAAAAAAATGGGGCATCCCCTGGGGAATTTGATGTCTTGGGTGGAACGCAAATGTTTCGGCGGCTGGGATAATTTGCATAAGATGCGTTTGGCGCAACCCGAAGAAGATGATGCATTCTTCCTGTATTGTTTTGTCAGCGAAGCGATTTTCCTCCTGTTCCCTTACGTCGATGAACTTTGGGAGGCCGGGTTTCCCGATCACCTCCCGGAGGACGCGCGGCGCAAAGTGATGCGGTTTTACCGTTCCTGTCTCGAGCGCCATCTTTATGTGAATGGCCCCCGTAAAACCCTTTTATCTAAAGCCACCCAATCGTCCGGTGCTGTCGATAGCTTGAATGTCGAGTTCCCCGACGCAAAATTTATTACGATCGTGCGCCATCCCTATAAGTCCGTCGCCTCGCATGTGAGCCTTTTCTGGCCGGTTTGGGTCAAACACTCCCCTGAAATCCTGAAAACATCTCAAAACTCAAAACAATACGCACGGTTGGCCGTGGAATGGTACAGGCATTTGTTCGAGTTCCGCAACCGGATCAGCCCGGAGAGGTATTATTGTATCGACTACCGTGATCTGGTATCTGACCCGAAATCCACCATGGAAAAACTTTACGCTCATTTTGGTTGGCAGATCAGTGATGCGTACCGTCTCCTCCTTGAGGATGCGACGAGTACACAACGCGAATTCCGGAGTTCCCACAAATGCAGCTTGGAGGAGTTCGGACTCAGTGAAGAATGGATCCAAGAGCAAATCGGGGATGTCCTAGACTTTTACGCCTTGGAAAGATAAGGCGTTTTCTTCACGCCTTTTTGAAGGCGGGGCTAAATCTCCACCAAGCAGTATGGCAGAGCCCCAAAAGGATCAGAATCAGTCCGCTACCCACGACATGCGAAAGGATGGGGGAGTCCGGAAAACTGTCCAAGGCAACGAGCATGGCTAGGGCGATATTACGGTTGCCCGCGCCGAATGCCGTTACAATGCGGCTACGATGATTTTTGGGGCCACTCCAATATCCCGCGATGACGGAGATTTCGCATAAGATAATTACCGCGAGGAATTGAGTCCATCCGGTATTAATAATCGCGTGCCATTCGTTCCAGACCACAAATCCCAGTGAGAGTGCGCCCGCGGCATCTGCGAGCACTTCCACAGGTTTGTGGATGAGAGCTGTGAAGCCCGGGAAAAAGTGGTGGACAAATATCCCGGTTAATAATGGCAGAGTGATTGTGAGAATTAATACCAGTAGGATCAATGCGAAATGAAATTGTAACGCACCTGCGCCGGGTACAAAACGAATGGCGACTAGACATACCAAGGGAGTGGCGATGGCTGAAATAAACGGGAAAAGCGAAGTTAATATCGCGGCCAAGGGAAGATCTCCTTTTGCCATTTTAGTGAAGATGGGTACAACGGGTGCGAATGGGGAGGCGGCCAGTAACAGGATGGCCACGGAGGTTTCCATACCTAAGGTAAAGACATGCATGAGGCCGAGGGCTAGGATGGGGATAAAAATAAAATTCAACAGGAGGATGCGGATGATGAGATTGCGGTTGCGGATAGAATCCAAAACCTCCCTTGGATTGATCCTGAGCCCGATTTCAAAAAGGAGTCCAGTCAATGCGATGGTCGTGAGGATCCGCACGATCATATAAGTCGTCATCGGAGTTCCTCCCTACAGCTTGAAAGGGAATATTGCACGGACATGAGAGTCCGAAGCTAATCAGATACCATGGGTATTGCAAAAACTCTTTTTTAATACCGGGAATCCGGATCGCCCCTTTCTTATTTAGGTATTTTCATCATCACGTGGCCCTGAGTTTTGAACGGGACATTTTGACGGCGGCGATTTCATCAGGCGTCATTTCGACGAGTACCCCGCGGGCGATGTTGTATTCGCAGAATTCTTTTTCCGTTTGGAAAGCCCGTTGCCCAAATTCCTCAGTAGAGGTCGTGAGGCTTACATTCACTCCGGAGGAATGTTTTTTTACCTTGGAGAGATGTGGGTGGAGGATTTTATCGAGGTCATCCGTTTTGATGATGTATTTGATCTTGTGAGGAGGCGTTTTAAATCCGTTATCACGGGTGGTCGTAGTGACCGTTGTGCCATTGTCCAAATAAGTGACCAAGGTCAGGACGGTGACCGTGAGGGTCTCCGTGTGTGAAAAAAAGAGTCTCAGAATAGTCGTGTGGTCCTGATGCAAATAATCCGCCACATAAGTCGACGAAGGCATCAGGTTATTGGCGAGGGTCGCGTAGGAGACTAGATCGAAACCTTTTTGTGCAGCAGGGATCGTATGATCACGAAATGAAAGTAATGCTTCAATGGGGAGCTCATCCTCCCTGATCTGGAGATCCTTGTATTCCCGGGCTTCGGGTAGGCCTTCAGAAAGTTTAAAGGGGATACGCAGTATCTTCAAGAGGCTCACAAATAGGAATAGGTGGAATTTGCCTCGGGAAAAGCTCCAGCACTCACCGAAGGAGAGTTTCCGGCTGTCGACCTTATAATATTTTGTGTATTCCTTTTCCGCTGGTTTTACCCGTAAAGCATCGAAGTCTTTAAAAAGGATCCATTCCGTGAGTGGCTCATGCCAGATATAATCAGTGGGGGTGATTTTTCCTTCCTTGGTCATGCGGTTGAATTCAGCCTCAGAAAACGGCCCGGACTGCCCTCCTTGTCTGGTGATGTAAAATTGCATGGGTATTATCTTGCGGGAAGGTTGATCCCGTGGAGTTTTTTATAAAGACTCACGGCGTAGGAGTCGGTCATCCCCGAGACGTAATCGAGGATAAGCATGAGGCGCGTGTAAGCGGAGTCGACCGGTTTTTGTCCGGGCCCGACAAATTGCTCGGGTATGAGCTCGAGCAATTTGCGCGAGAGGGGTGAGGAATTTTTGCCCGAGACGAAAACATCTTCCACGGCAGTGACAAATCTTTCCAGCAGGTAACCGATGACTTCGCAGCCTGCGAGCTCGACCTCTAGAGTCGTGGCGCCCCCATAGATTTTATCGATGGAGATATTTTCGATTTGCTTCAACGGTTTTTGGAGTCCGATGGTATCAATGAGGGATTGGTCGAATTTGCCGGATAATATATCCCCCTCATTGTCGAGGAAGGACGTTACTGCGAGTTCGGCGAGGTTATTGATCGCTCGCGCCCTGAGATATTCGATCCGGGCACGTTGGTTCCGGGTCTTTTTAAGCGCTGCCGCCAAGGCCGTTTTTCCGGCGAGCTGCCCAAAAAGGGACAAAATGGTTTTGTAGTCGATGAGGCCCATCCGGAAGCCGTCTTCAAAATCGATGACCCGGTAGGAAATGTCGTCTGCAGCCTCTGTCACAAAAGCTAAGGGGTGCCGCTGGAAGACACAGTCCCCGGGTGAAAACGGCGCTAGACCTAGATGGTTCGCGACTTGGATGAAATAATCTTTTTCCGAAGAGAATATGCCAAATTTTTTCATACTGCGGCGTTCCCCACGAATAAATGACGGTGGTAAGAGTGAAACCCGGGGATATTTTGTAAAGGCTCCCAAAGTGGCATAGGTTAATTGCATCCCTCCATCATTATCGGGCATTTGTAAGCGTGTGACGATACGGAAACCCTGGGCATTTCCCTCGTAATTTGCGATGTCAGCAATTTGTCCTGGAGAGAGGACCCCCGAGTCGCAAATCCGGCGCGCGAGTGGCGAGGTCTTGAACCAATGCCGGATGGCATCCTCGCCAAAGTGGCCAAAGGGTGGGTTCCCGATGTCGTGGGCCAGCGCCGCTGCCGCACAAATCGCGCCGAAATCCGTCGCAGCAATTTGTTTTAGCCCGGAATTTCTGCGGCTGCATATTTCCCTGCCAATGAGTGTCCCCAGAGTCCGTGCGATACAGGACACCTCGAGACTGTGTGTCAGCCGGGTGCGGACATAGTCACTTTGGGGCAGGGGGACTACTTGCGTTTTGTCTTGGAGGCGCCGAAAGGCGCTCGAAAAGACCAGACGGTCATAATCCATTTGGAATTGCGAACGTGCCGGATCTTGTGCGGGGGAGATTTTTTTGCCGAGACGTTGCCAGGATAAAAGTTTTTGCCAGTGACTCATGGGTGGATTCCATTATTAGAGGGGATCAATCCGAAACGCAAGCCACGGAAAAAAAGCCAGGATTATAAGCAGAAACGAGCTGATTTCCGCCACTTATCGAAATTTTTCTACCGTTTGTAGAAAATTTTTTGTGAGAGGCAAGAAGATGAGTTATTTTAAAGCAATATAACAAAGGCACATGATGAATCGTTCTCAACTCCGTATTTTGATGATAGCTGGTTTTATGTTTTTTGCAGTCCGTGAAACGGCACTCTGCCAGGAAATGGAAAGGATCCATACTGATATGATGAAAGAATTCTCCCAGGAAGTGAATATGACTGAAAATGAGGAAGGGCAGGCAAAACAGGCTGATAAGGCGGACGTAAAAGATGAACAGTCAAAACCCGTATCGAATGAAAAAGATTCGGTTCAAACGGATTCATCGACTCCAAAATCCGACTCAGGCATGGGAGAAATGGGTCCATCAAAACTTGATTCAAAAAACTAAATTTTGAATAACCATGGAGGTGTGATAGCTTCCTCCATTCATGGAAGGGACTTTCCAATACGTGGACCTCGACGGGTTCACCGATTTTAACGGGATCACTGACGACCGCTATTTTTACCGTGTTCCCAGGGACTGGTCTATCTTTATCACGGATGTGAAAGGCTCTACAAAGGCCATTGAGCAGGGTCGTTATAAAGATGTAAATACCATTGGGGCCGCATCGATTACGGTGGCCAGGAACGTTATTGGAAAAGATTTCCCCTACGTTTTTGGCGGGGATGGGGCGACACTGCTCGTGCCACCATCGGATTTGGATACGGTCATGGGTGCTTTAAAGAGTTTGCAGGAATTATCGAGTGTCCAATTTGGGCTCGGCTTGCGGGTGGGGCATATCCTTGTCCGTGAGGTCGAGCAAAGCGGGGCGTATATCGAGGTGGCAAAACACGAGCTTGTAAAAGGAAAATTTGTGGCTGTTTTCCGTGGTGGCGGCTTGGCACTGGCGGAAAAAATGATCAAAGGGGATGAAGCCCGGTACAGTTCCCCAGATTTATCCGTAGGCGACCCTGACCTGACAGGGCTTTCCTGCCGGTGGAATAAGATCCCAAATAAACGGGGAAAGGTTTTATCCCTGCTCGTTACGGCTAGGGGGCGGGATTCTGATCGTCTGTATGCAGGCATCTTGCAGTTCTTGAATAACCTCTTTGATGGTGATTTTAATGTGGCGAATCCGGTAAATACTGAATCGCTCGAGTATAAATCGGTGCAGGAATGTATCAACGATGAGAAACGGTATGAAGGATCCCGCTTTTCATGGCGTTATTTTTACAGAGTGTTTGAGATCATCATGACTGTCTTGTTTTTTAAATGGAATCTCCCAGCTTTGGTTTTTGATTCACAACGTTATAAGCAATCGATGCGGGTTCACTCGGACTACAGGAAATTTGACGACATGCTGCGGCTGGTCATTGATTGTTCATCCGGACAAATCACCTTGATCCGGGAATACTTGGAGTCATTACGTGTTCGTAACGAGATTGATTACGGGATGCACGAGTCGGATAACGCTCTCATGACCTGTTTTGTCCAAGACACGCAGGATGGTAATCATATTCATTTTATCGACGGGGACAACGGGGGATACGCCATGGCTGCTAAACAGATGAAAAAACAAATCAGCGAGCGATCATAAATATTCTTTATTGACTTCGAATCGGCCTTAAATATCTGACGCGAACTCTATTGATTGGTAGTTGCGTTATAAATTCCATAAACGTCTTTATCTAGGAGACTTGGCGGGAGGGTGAAGGAATCAGGAAACCGGTTTAAGTCTATCATTTTGTGATACTTGCGGAAATTTTATTTTGACTTTTTTCGGATTTCTCCCTATAAGTCCTCGCATATGAACGTATTGAGCCGGGTTCTTTTAGTCATTTGTATCGCATTAACCGGAGGACTTTTTTTCGGATATCTCAAATATAATGAGATGGAAAAGAAGTACGAACTTGATTTGGAGATCGCAAATAAAAAAATCCAGTCATTGACTGAGAACGTCAAAAAAATCTCTAAGGATCTAACCGACACTCAAAGCGAAATCGCCCAGTTAAAAAATGATATTGCCCAGAAAGAAGCCCAGATCCAAGACTCCGCCCAAGAGTTACAAGCTTCATTAGAAAGAGCAAAACAGGAGACAGAACGGGCCAATCTTGCCGAAGGCAGGATCGATACCCTCCAAGAATCCCTCGACGCTTCTCAGTCAGAATACAAGTCGATGGAAGAAGCCCTTTTTACTAAAGAGGCTGAACTGAAAAAAATCCGCGAGGAAATTTTTGTCGGCCCTAAACGCGAAGATAAAAAAGCGTCCGTGACTCCTCCTGCTGTAGGCGCCCAGCAAACGACCCAAGCCAATACACTTCCCCAGCGTTAATCCTTGGGATTCGGGGCTGTTGATATCGCATTTTTTTGGTTTTATACCACCCCCTTTCGGGCGGTAACATATATTTCAGAAACAGGGGGGGCTTTTGAGCTTACAGCCGGAGGAAATTCAATCCACCGACTTCGAGACGGCAGTTGTTGAATCATTTAATTTGCGGGAAAATTGCAGGATGGATTCCTGATAAGTCCTCGGATCAGTCTGGTACGCATCATTGTGTCCCGCTCCTTGAATCCAAACAATTTGTTTTGGTTCATGCGCTGCCTCAAAATTCTTCCGGGCATGGTGGGGTTGGATGAGCAGGTCGGCTGTTCCGTGGATAAAAAGCACGGGCACGCGCAAATTGCGCAGGCGTCTTTGAGTAGGAAAAGGATTCCGGTAATAAGGCAGGGGTGGAAGCATCACTTCATAGGCACTCGTGAATGTGCTTTCCAAGATGAGTCCTGACACAGGTTTTTGTCCGGCGAGCCATACGGAAGGCCCTCCACCCATGGAGCGGCCCAAAAGGATGATTTGTTCCGGTGAGACTTTCTTGTCACGGATGATCCATTCATAGACACTCAGGATATCCTCTTCGAGGGCTTTTTCACTAGGTTTGCCCTCACTGCGCCCGTAGCCGCGGTAATCGTAAGCCACGACATTAAATCCAAGATTTCGGAGTTCGTGCAAATAGGGTTCGATCCGGTTTAAATCCTCACCGTTACCATGGCTAAAGAGGATGGTTTGTTTTGCCGCCGGGTTATCGAGGGACAAGACCGTGATTTTATCCCCGGAGGGGGTGGGAAGAACTGATTCACCCTCCAAAATCCCCCCATACACACGCGGGATGGGAAACATGGCGTAATTTTGGATCCAGACTCCAAGGATATTCACCACGGCATAAAGGATGGCCAAGGTAATGGTGATGAGGAGGATAGGGCGGATTACGTGTTTTTTTAACGTTTTCATATACTGATCATGACATGGGTTTCATCCCCGTCAAAATTGATACGTTTTGGAGGTGTATCGATTAATTTGATGTTTGCGCCATAGATGCCGGTAAATCATTTGGACGGGCGACAATGATCCCGATTTTTTCGGAGGAACCTTTTAAATACGCACTGAGCTCCTTATCGACAAGCACCTTCCTGTGACGCGATGAAGCGTGCATGAAACGCAATACACCATTGGCATCACGGTAAGCGAGGCCGACATGGGAGGTGTATGCCCCACTGTCTCGGCAAACGATAGCGATGATATCCCCGTCTTTGAGTTTGGGCTCGATCCGGGCGACCTTGCTTTTGGGAATGTAGTAAACGGGCAAGCGGGAGACTCGGTTTTCGATTTGTGTCATCTGAGGGCGCAGGGAGGGATTATATTTGAGATAGCGGTAGGAACGCCAAGCGACGGTCATTTCCCGTATTTGTCGCTGGATCGGCACCCCGCCCAGTTCCCGTGTTATATTCTTGCACAGGCCACGATTTTCATTGTCGTGGAAAAGCTCCTCCAGGAAATGGATGCGGGATAGATAGCCGCCATCACACCGGCCCCCGCGGTAGCGTTCAAGCTCGATCATTTTCAGGAGATCTTCGGGTTTGTAATGATCGGGTTTCATTTTGAGCATACGGGCAAAACCCAGCGAAATTTCGAAAAAGGTCCAACAATCCAGGCCGTTAAGGTTTACCGAGGCGGCCTCAATATGGTTATCTATTTCGAGGGTGAATCCTTTGTAGGGTGTCCCGCATAATGCCAAACCAACGGCATCTGTGCGTTCACCAATCGGCAGTGACCTCCAGTTTTCCTTTTGGGCGCGGCCGACGAGTTGGTAGAATTTATCGGTTCCTTTAAAAACAGTATTAAAGGGGAGTTTCTCTGCCCGGAGTGATAATGGACTATAAATGAGAATACCCAAAATGATGCAAATGAAAACCAAGCGGGATTTTAACTTTTTCATAATTCCTCCTTTTAACGATGGCTCGGCTGATGACAGACTTATTGATGTTTTGTTTGGTTTTTATACCCACGCCTCCGGTGGGTCAATAAAATAACACGTGCAGGCTCCTGGCCAGGAGGATGGTGCTGGCTTAGTCATGACTGATTAACCCCGAGGGTGGATAACAAAATCAATCCCGCCGTCCTTGCAGAATGCTTGCAGGTTTTGAGTTCTTTTTCGTCACCGAGGGCTTCACCCCCGATCCGGCAGCAGCCAGGGGACCAGTCTAGAGAGGAACCTTTTCTAAATATTTCTTTAGGGAATCGACTGTTTTGAATCCGCTTTGTCCAATAACAAGAATAAATTCCGGGTTTGATTCATCAAACAAATAGATCATTTCCAACCGCAATTTGCGTGGGGTTTTAGGATCGTAATCCTCTGTATGGACTGATAAGTGACTAATGAAGAGAAGGATATAGCCGTAAAAAAGCAAATTGCCCGGTCTGGATATCCGATGGAAAAAGGAATATTTTCTAGGCACAGGTGTGGATGGTTACTCAATGAGACACGTAAAGATGCAAAAAATTCTTTGAAAAGGCAAAATCAAGAAATAAAAAACCCGCCAGAGCAAATTGCACGGGCGGGTTTGGGGATTTTATTCCGAGAGTCTTAGGGGATTTCGGAAAAAAAAGGGTTATTCCTTGAATTGAACCGTGTGGCTTTCCATTTCGTGGGCGCAGGGTTGGTTAATAGGTACGTCAGTAGGAGCGCTATTTTGGTTAACCACACCATTTGTGATCATCCATTGCTCCAGCTCTTCGCCGCTGATATCAGGAATCATGATGCCATTAATCTCGACACAAGGGGAAAGGCGTTGGCCGGATTTCTGGACCATTTCCATGTATTGGGTGGAATCATTGATGATATCACGGTCTTCGAAGGATAAATTATATTTTGTCAGGATGGCGCGGATGCCCATGCTCCAACCGCAAGAGGGCTTTAAATAGGCAATAATTTTAGGTGTTTGGCTCATAATAAGACAAAATTTATCCGATTTAGGATCAATTGCAAGAATCTATCGAAAATTTTTTTTCCCATCGCCCATGGTTTCCTCTATATCCTTTTGTGTAGTAGGAGTCTGGAATAGGAACCTGAGGCAAATAAATCGGGAAAATGAACTTTCAAAAGTTTTGAAAGTTCTTTTGACAGACTTGAGAAGGCGGACAAATTTAACGGATATTATCAATTAACACAGTAAAACGTATGGTTTCATTTTTAAAGATGCTCTTTACATCGTCGGTCGGCAGAAAGTATATCGTCGGGATCACTGGTCTGGCCCTTGTGGCCTTTGTCCTTGTGCACATGGTCGGAAATCTCCAAATGTTTGCCGGCACCCCGGATAAGATAAATGCTTATGCCGTCCTGCTTAAAAGCAATATGTTCGTCCTTTGGGGATTCCGCCTCGGGCTTTTGACATGCGCTGTCTTGCACGTCTGGTTTGCGATTCTCCTTTGGACAGAGAATAAAGTGGCAAAGGAAATCACTTACGAAGACGGGAAAGTCTATAAAGCATCACTGGCATCCCGTACAATGACTGTCAGCGGTACGATTGTTCTGGCATTCATCGTTTTTCATATCCTCCATTTCACGACCCATACGATTTATCCGGATTATTCGACCTTTGAAGCCCCGCTCCACGGTCAATATGTCCATGATGTTTATTTTATGGTCATCGAGGGATTTAGTGTCTGGTATGTATCCGCATTCTATATCATTTCCGTGGGTTTACTTTCCTTACACTTGAGCCACGGGATAGCCAGTATTTTCCAGACCCTGGGATTAAAAAACAAAAAGAATGAATGTTTTTTTAATGCCTTGGCTAAAATCATCGCCATCATCCTTTTCTTGGGGTTTGCCTCTATTCCTGTCGCAGTCTTGACCGGAGTAATCAAAGCTCAGGGAGATCCTTCGTCAGAAATTTATAATGAATCCAACACAAACAGTCTGCCAGAGTTATGATCCTAGATTCCAAATGTCCGACAGGGCCGCTTGCCCAGAGATGGTCAAAGCGGAAAGCTGAGTATAAACTCGTTAATCCCTCAAATAAGCGCAAGTACGAGGTGATCATTGTGGGGACCGGATTGGCCGGTGCTTCGGCTGCCGCTTCGCTGGGTGAGCTCGGGTACAATATTAAATCTTTCACTTTCCACGACAGCCCACGTCGCGCCCACTCGATTGCAGCCCAAGGAGGGATCAATGCCGCGAAAAATTACCGTAATGACGGAGACAGCGTGCAGCGCCTATTTTATGACACGGTCAAAGGGGGAGATTTCCGCGCCCGTGAATCAAATGTTTACCGCCTCGCTGAGGTCAGCGTAAACATTATCGACCAGTGTGTCGCCCAGGGTGTGCCATTCGCTCGTGAATACGGTGGGTTGCTCGATAACCGCTCTTTCGGTGGTGCTCAGGTCTCCCGTACATTTTATGCCCGCGGCCAAACAGGTCAACAGCTTCTGCTCGGTGCTTACTCGGCACTCAGCCGCCAGATCGGCGCAGGAACAGTCAAATGCCACACGATGCATGAAATGCTCGACCTCGTAATCGTCGATGGTCAGGCCAAAGGCATCATCACCCGGAACCTCGTCACGGGCAAAATCGAACGCCACAGTGCCGATGCCATCGTACTCGCCACCGGTGGTTACGGGAATGCTTATTACCTCGCGACCTATGCGAGGAATTGTAATGTCTCGGCTACCTTCCGCGCCCATAAACGCGGGGCCTTATTTGCAAACCCCTGTTTTGTCCAGATCCACCCGACCTGTATCCCGGTCACCGGTGACTACCAGTCAAAGCTGACTTTGATGTCCGAGTCCCTCCGTAATGACGGACGCGTCTGGGTATCCAAAAAAGTCGGTGACAAACGCGCCCCAGAAGATATTTCCGACGAAGACCGGGATTATTTCCTGGAACGTATGTATCCAAGCTTTGGGAACCTCGCTCCCCGTGACATCTCCTCACGTGCCGCCAAAAAAGTGTGTGATGAAGGCCGTGGGGTCGGGGAAAGCGGACTGGGTGTTTACCTCGATTTCCGCGATGCGATCAAACGCCTCGGTGAAGACATGATCCGGGAACGTTACGGTAACCTTTTCGATATGTACGAACGGATCACCGGTGAAAACGCATATAAACAACCGATGCGGATTTACCCGGCCGTCCACTATACCATGGGTGGACTCTGGGTTGATTATGATCTCATGAGTAATGTCTCCGGCCTTTTTGTCACTGGTGAAGCAAATTTCTCGGACCACGGCGCCAACCGCCTCGGGGCCAGTGCCCTTATGCAAGGGTTGGCTGATGGATATTTTGTCCTGCCTTATACCTTGGGTAATTACCTCGCCTCACAAAAACCCGGCAGTCGTCCTTCTATTGACGCCCCGGAATTCATTCAAGCCGAGGATGAGGTCAAAGCCCAGATTGAAAAACTCCTTTCGATCAAAGGCAAACGCACGGTCCGCGATTTCCACAAGGAAATCGGACATGTCCTCTGGAATCACTGCGGCATGGCCCGCACACACGAAGGTCTCAAGGAGGCCTTGTCAAAGATTCCCGCCATCCGTGAGGAATTCTGGAAGAATGTCGATGTGCCCGGTTCCGGCGATGACCTAAATCAATCACTTGAATACGCCGGACGCGTGGCTGACTATATCGAGTTTGCCGAAATGCTTTGTCACGATGCACTGGAACGCGAAGAGTCCTGCGGATCCCATTTCCGCGAGGAATACCAGGAAGAAGGCGAATGCAAACGTAATGACGAAAAATATGCTTACGTTGCCGCTTGGGAATTCAAAGGGGTCGGTGTGAAACCCGAACTCCATAAAGAAGATATTAAATACGACGAAGTTCACATGTCGACAAGGAGCTACAAATAATGAATCTGACCCTCAGAGTATGGAGACAGTCGGGTCCCGATGCCGACGGGCGTTTTGTGGACTACGAAGCTAAAGATATCAATCAACACATGTCCTTTCTGGAAATGCTTGATGTGGTCAATGATAAGTTGACCCTGAGCGGTGAAGAACCGATCGCCTTCGAGAGCGATTGCCGCGAAGGCATTTGCGGAACCTGTGATATGGTCATCAATGGAGCCCCCCACGGTGGCTACAAAGGAACGACTGTTTGCCAGCTCCACATGCGCTTTTTTAAAGATGGCGACACGATTGTCATCGAGCCATGGCGAGCCAAAGCATTCCCGATCTTAAAAGATTTGATCGTGGACCGTTCCGCCTTTGACCGGATTATCCAGGCCGGTGGTTTTATCTCGGTGAATACAGGATCTGCCTGTGACGCTAATGCGATTCCCGTGCCAAAGGAAAAAGCGGACCGCGCCATGGATGCCGCCCAGTGTATCGGGTGTGGTGCTTGTGTCGCTGCTTGTAAGAACTCCTCCGCGATGCTTTTTGTCGGGGCCAAAGTCACCCAGCTTGTCCAGTTCCCGCAAGGTCAGGTCGAACGCGAACGCCGCGTGAGCGCCATGGTCGAGCAAATGGACAAGGAAGGATTTGGGAACTGTAGTAATACCTACTCCTGCGAAGCTGCTTGTCCGAAAGAAATTACCCGAGACGTCATCGCGACCCTTAACCGTGAATATGCACGGGCAATGATCAAGAAAATCATCTAAGCGGGTTCAATAACTCCTTTCCATAAACAAATTGCCCAAGACAAAAAGGCTGGAATTAGTTTTTCCAGCCTTTTTTATGTTTCATTTTTTATATACCATCGCCTTTCAGACGGTGGTTCTTGAATTGTTTCCATCGGGCTCACAAACAATTTGCTTTCTTGTGTCCGCGCAATTTGCATGAATAGGGAGGTATGTCCGATGCCAGTCAAATTGATTTACACCGGCGCCCGAGGCGCAACCGGTTTAGTCCCGCGATCCGGGCTTTAACCACGGAAACTTCCCTTGGAATCAATGACTTGATCTGCCCGCTCTTTGTAAAAGACGGGAATGACGCACCCTCCGAGGTCGTTTCCATGCCCGGGGTCTTCCGCTACAATATCCCTGACCTTGTCAATGAAGCCGGGCAATTAGCAGCCCTTGGCATTAAAGCCATTGCGATTTTTCCTTATACAAATCCATCCCTAAAAACCCCCCGTGGCGAGGAAGCCCTTAATCCCGGGGGATTAATCCCGCGTGCGGTTCAAGCCATAAAAAAGCATTTCCCCGGTCTCCTTGTGATTACCGATGTCGCCCTCGACCCGTACACGGGGCACGGCCATGACGGAGTACTCAATGAGCAAGGTTATGTCGATAATGACCTCACGGTGAAAATCCTCGGGGAAATGGCCGTCCTGCTGGCCCAGGCCGGGGCTGACGTGGTCGCTCCCTCGGATATGATGGATGGGCGTGTGCGGGCCATCCGCAAAAGCCTCGACCGGGAGGGATTGGTTAATACGGCTATCCTTGCTTATTCGGTGAAATTCGCCTCCGCTTTCTACGGGCCATTCCGTGATGCTGTCGGCAGTGCCCAAGCGGCAGGCACACACCTGCTCGATAAAAAGACTTACCAGATGAATCCCGCCAACCGCCGTGAAGCACTCCTCGAAGCTCAGCTCGATGAAGAAGAAGGCGCTGACATACTCATGGTCAAACCCGCAGGGCCTTATCTCGATATCATCCGGGAGGTCCGTAACCAGACGACCCTTCCGATCGCGGCTTACCAAGTGTCGGGTGAATATGCCCAGATCCATGCCGCGGCAAGATTAGGCTGGCTTGATTTGGAACTCACGGCGTTCGAGTCGCTTCTATCGATTAAAAGGGCCGGGGCGGATATGGTGCTGACTTATTTTTCCAAACAAATTGCGCAAAAAATCCGGGGTTAAACTTTTTGAATGAATCGGGATGTTCCATTGTCTAAACTTTAACCATCCTCTAACCCTACAAAGGAATAAATAAATGAAATACCTCGTTACCACCCTCTTGAGTCTATTCACCCTCTCCTATCTGGCCAGCGCGGGAGATTTGGGCCAATGGCAGACGCAAATGCAAAATGGCTCGAAAGAAAGCATGGAAAAAGCCGATAAACTTTTTAAAGAGGCGCAAACAGCCGATCCGGAAAAAGCGGCGAAACTCACTGAGGAAGCTAATAAATATAAAGCCATGGCTGAAAAAAAGGCGACACTCGCTGCCGCCATCGCCACGGGTGACCAAGAAAAAATCCAGGCAGCTAATGCCGACCTTACAAAATTTACCCAAGACCATTGGAAATCCCAGCTGACGTTTGAAGCAAAATGTTATAATGAAAAAGCGAATAAAATGCTGGAACAATCCAAGACCGAAAGCCCCGATGAAGCGGCGAAACTCACCGCCAAAGCCAATTACATGAAAGGTATGGCCGATAAAAAATCAGCACTGGCAGCGGCCCTCTCCACCGGGGATCAAGCCAAGATAGAAGCCGCCAAGCAGGATATGATGAAATTCAGTCAAAGTAACGAGCCTAAAAAATAGTCGTTTCTTCTTCTTTTCGTTTTTCAAAGCGTGTGCCGGAAAAGGTCGCACGCTTTTTTTATGCCCCGATTTGTGTTTGGAGCTTGGAGATTTTATCACGGATATCGGCAGCGGCCTCATAGCGCTCTTCTTTAATCGCTTCACCCAGATCTTTTTTCAGGGTGTCGAGTTTGTTGGCCAGCTCCAATCTCTCCCGGAGTTTGGCCGGGGCTTTGCCTTTGTGTTCGATTCCCCGGTGCATATTGCGCAGGAGTGTGCTGAGACCTTCCTCGAAAGTCTCGTAACAATCGGCACAACCCAAACGCCCGAGTTTTTTAAAGTCCGACTGGGTGAATCCGCAGGTCGGGCAGACAAGATCACCTTTGCCCGCACCCATCTCCTCACCCGCACCCAGACCTAAGAGCTGGTCGGCTATTGAGAACCCGGTAGGGTCATCCACATTTTTGGCATTTGGGCAATTTGCACACAGATCCACCTTGTGCATGACCCCATCGACGATTTGTGTCAGATGGATCGTGCACGGATTTTTACAATTCTCACAGCCCGGTGGACGGTTTTCACTCATATTTGTCTGATCAAGATACCATTTCTGCTCTTCCCGTCAATACCACCTTGAGTGGGTGCAGTGGTAGAGAGGATATCTTTGCCCATGATTTCTGAAGGGGATTCAAAGCCCTTTTACGGTCCGCGCAATTTGCACGGCGGCAAAGGCGGCTTCACGGCCTTTGTTAAATTTCGGATTTAGGCAACGTATTTTGGCTTGGGCCGGTGTTTTACACACGAGCACCTCATGGATCTGAGGGACCTCGGTCTCCAGGGCGATTTGCATCAGGCCTTGGGAAATGGCGGTGCCGATATGCTCCGCATGATAAGTCTCGCCCATAAATATCAGGCCTAAATTAATCACAGCATCGTACTTGCCGGAACGCGCACAAATGGCGGCGGCGACAGGAATCTCGAAGGCCCCCGGCACCCGGACAATATCGATTTTTTTGGCGCCGGCTTTTTCCAGTAAGGTTTTTGCCGCATCAAGCATGCTGTCGACATATTCAGCATTATAAATACTGGTGATAATGGCAAAACGCAAATGGCGCGCATCAGGCAGGTCGGGAGTGGTGTTTTTCTTGAGCATTTACCTGTGATTAAAGATTCTGCGTGATTCACTGTCAATACAGCGTTATAAAAGCCCCCATGAAATCATACCGTCAGGAGTTAGCCCTGGATATCCCCACCCGCCGCGCTTTTATTAATATTACGCCCCGCGTGGGGGAAGCCGTCCAGAAAAGCGGGGTCAAGGAGGGCTTGTGCCTGGTCAATGCGATGCATATCAGTGCCAGCGTTTTTATCAATGACGACGAAAGAGGACTCCATCAGGACTTTGAAAAGTGGCTGGAGTATCTCGCCCCCGAAAAACCTCATGCCCAATACGCGCACAATGGTTTCGAAGACAATGCCGACGCCCACCTGAAACGCACCATCATGGGCCGGGAAGTCGTTGTCGCCATTACCGAGGGCCTCCTTGATTTCGGGCCGTGGGAACAAATCTTTTACGGGGAATTTGACGGGAAACGGCGCAAACGGGTTCTGGTCAAAATCATTGGGGAATAAAGAAAAACTGAATCTTCGTCTGAAGGCTTTGACATATCACGGCAAGCGGTTTTTTTCCGTGGGGCCACCTACACGCCTGGGGGGAATTAAGAAGCTTTATCGCCGAGCTTATTACCGATTTCAGTCAGTTCTTTGTCGAATTCAAGGCGTTTGGCCTCAAGTTTTTTGAGTTTCAGCATTTCGCGCTGGAGCTTGAGGTTTGCGTGGGAGATATATTCACTGGCTTCAAGGCGTTGTGAATGGTTCTCTTTCATCAAATGCTTCAAGTCGTTGAGGCGGGACTGGAGCTTCTCATTATCCAAACCTTCGAGGGAGTTAGGATCGAAAATATATTCGGTATTTACGGTGATACTGACTGGGGCGACAGGGGCAGGTGTGGGGGAGGCCAGTAAAGACGGGGTATTGGCTTTTGACTCCCCTTTTTTAAAGGGTTTAACGGCATGGGTGGTATCGACGGTTTCACCGACTGATGCACTGGAAACGAGAGCGCCGGAAGGCAGGGGTGCCGTGGGATCCGGGGCCTCCGGGACATGAACCATGCTTTGGCACTGGGGACAGGCGATATCCATGCCCACCCCGGCCACCTCGACGATCAGGCTCTTCCCGCATACAGGACAATCGAAAAGAATATCCTTTTCGACAAAAGTGAAGCTTTTGACTTTATGAATCGTATTGTCCATGGATAATTAAATACTAATAAACAAGATTAAACATTTTTTCTTGAACCCTGCAAGTCGCTAATTCAAGCATTTTGATATCTCGTATTGGTTTCATCCCGTTACCTTTGCAGGCAGGCCGCAATTTTTTGGAAACTCGCGGGCTACGAGCTTATAGCCGGCTTTGAAGCCGGAGCAAAACCATTCCACCGCCTTTAAGACAGTGGTTTTTGAATCACTAATTCACGTAAATCCTCGGGAGTAATCTCTTCAAGATTTGGAGCTAAGCGTGAATATCGGGAGAGAGTATGGCCCGGATGGGTCGTCGCGAGGGCTAGGCAAGCCATCCCTGCCGCCCGTGCGGCATCGATGCCGACCTGAGCATCCTCGATGACCACGCAATTTGCGGGGGTACACATGAGTTTCCCCGCGGCCATGAGAAAACAGTCCGGTGCGGGTTTGCCCTGGGTCACATCCTCACTACTGACGATTGCCCGGAAACAAGGGGCAATTTGCGTGGAATCAAGCACCAGCCGTATATTCTCAAGCTCGGTGGATGAACCCACCGCCATCGGGACATTGTCACGGGCCAGAGACTCCGCAAGCTTTTTGACCCCCGGTAATAGGGTGACTTTCCCCCGGGCCAATTCGCGGAAGATCTCCTCTTTGCGGCGGGAAAGGGCGGCGACCCGGGATTCCTCCGCGCCGGGTTCGAGGTAAAGGGGAATAATATTCATATTCCGCATCCCGAAAGTTTTTTTAAAAAAACCTTCCGGCAAAGTCCATCCGGTCTCCGTGGCTAGGATATCCCAGCTTTCTTCATGGAAACGGGATGAATCGACGATCACCCCGTCCAAGTCGAAAATCACGGCAAATGAGGGTGAGTCCACCGGCATTAAAAGGCCTCGCACCACGCGGTCAGGCGTAATTCATTTTTCTGCACCAGCCCAGGATGATAAGGAATCACACGGACATTAAAGTGGAAACTGCCACTGTCCTGGGGTTTGACTGTACCCCCGAAGAGATAAGACCCGCTCCCCAAATCTTCAATGACCTGTAGGGCGACACCGTACGGCTGGGAATGATTCGTATCGCTTTCGATATAGGCCTCAGTGGTCACATCCGATGGTTTGAGCGGCCCGAGATTTACCCGGGCTTTGACCTCGAATTCCTGGCCGACTTGGAGATGGTGGACTTTGCTGTCCCAGATGACTTCGGCGACTTGGACTTGGCACCAGGTATTACGGATCATTTCTTTCCATGGGGAGAGTTCCTTGGCGACTTTGAATCCATCGGCTTTGATACGGCCGCTGTTGACGTAGGCGACGGTATAGAGGCGGTTACAATAATCCTGGACCATGCGGAAAGTGCTAAATTCCGGGGAGACGGATTTCATGGAGGCTTTCATCAGATGGATCCATTTATGCGGTGTGCCATTGCTGTCACGATCATAATAATGGGGGACGATTTCATGCTCGATAATGCTGTAGAGCGAGTGCGCGTCGAATTCATCCTGAGTGGCCGGATCAGTGGCTGTCACGCCGGGGTTAATGGCCCAGCCATTATTTCCGTTGTAGCCTTCACACCACCAACCGTCGAGGATGGAGCAGTTAATACCGCCATTAATCGGTCCTTTTTGGCCACTGGTGCCGCTGGCCTCGAGCGGGCGGATCGGGGTATTCAGCCACACGTCCACACCGGAGACCAGGTAACGGGCGAGATCGATGTCGTAATCTTCCACGAAGATCACCTTGCCTTTAAAGTCCGGGGTTTCCGCCATTTTATAGACCTGTTGGAGGAAACGTTTACCCGGATCATCCGCAGGATGGGATTTCCCGGCAAAAACAAGCTGCACGGGCCGAGTGGGATTATTCACGATGGCTTTGAGCCGCGCGATATCCTTAAAAAGGAGGGTCGCCCGTTTATACGTGGCAAAACGGCGGGCAAATCCGATCGTGAGTACATCAGGAGCGAGCAAATCGCGCGCGGCGGCGATTTCTTCGGGTGGGTAAGCTTCGCGGAGGCGTTGATTCTGCACGCGGGAGCGGACCTTCTCGATGAGTTTGATTTTGCGGGCGTTGTGGGTTTTCCAGATTTCGTCGTCGGGGATATCCTCGACTTTTGCCCATGCCTTGAGGTCTTCGACATTATCTTCCCAAATCACACCGAGATAATGCTCGAGGATGCGGCGGAATTCCGGACTCATCCAGGTCTGGGTGTGGACACCATTGGTGATACTGGTAATGGGGATCTCGTGTTGGGGCACTCCCGGCCAGACACATTGCCACATGCCGCGGGAGACCTCGCCGTGTAGTGCGCTCACCCCGTTAGCCTGACGCGAGAGGCGCAAGCCCAAGATCGTCATGCTGAAGGGATCCTGGCCGGTCCCGTGCCATGGGCGGCCGAGCTTCATCATCGCATCGAAATCCACCCCGAGGTCCACGAGGAATTCGGAAAAATATCGGAGCACTAGATCCACGGCAAAAGCGTCATTACCCGCCGCCACGGGTGTATGGGTCGTGAATATATTCGAGGCGGCCACGACTTGCAGGGCCTCGTGGAAAGTTAGCCCGTTATTCTTGTGGAATTGGCGGATGCGTTCGAGACCCAGGAATGCGGCATGGCCTTCATTCATGTGGAAAACGGTGGGATTCAGCCCTGACGCCTGCAAGGCGCGGACACCCCCGATGCCGAGGACGATTTCCTGTTTGAGCCGCATTTCGTGGTCCCCACCGTAGAGCTGGTAGGTGATCTTGCGGTCTTCCTCATTATTTTCTTTTACATCGGTGTCGAGGAGATAGATGCAGATATTCCCGACTGTCGCCCGCCAGACTTTGATCCAGACATTCCGGTCGGTGATACGCACGGAGACTTTGACGGGTTTGCCCTTACTGTCGAGCACCTCGGTGATGGGTAATTCGTAGAAATTCCAGACGATCGAGTCGGATTGTTGCCAGCCGTCTTTAGTGATGCGTTGTTTGAAATATCCGGTCCGGTAGAGGATCCCGCACGCGACGAAGGGCAGCCCGAGGTCGGAAGCGCTTTTACAATGGTCGCCGGCTAAGATTCCTAAGCCGCCGGAGTAAATCGGCAGGGCCTCGTGAATGCCGAATTCCGCCGAGAAATAACCGACGAGTAAATCCTGTTTGTCGTCGTGGTTTTTGGCATACCAGCGGTCCTTACGCCCGAGATAGGCGTCGAGGCGTTTTTTCAGGACATCCAAGCGTTCGACAAATTGCGCGTCATTGGCGGCTTCCAAAAGGCGGGCTTGGGGAATGTAGCGTAGGATTTGGGCCGGATTATGATGGTAATTAACCCAGAGTTCAGGTTCCAGATCACGGAAAAGTTCGCTGGCTTCCGGCGTCCAGGTCCACCAGAGGTTATAGGCTATTTCCCTGAGGGCTTCGAGACGGGCGGGGATTTGAGGGATAACTGAAAAGGCGAGTGGTGACTTCATAATAGATAATTTCTCCCGATTAATGGTTAAGTCACTAGCTCTAACCTTAGCCATCGAGTCCCGCAATGAGAAAAATTCACAATGATTGGTGGACTAGGGAAGGAAAGTTTTATTTATTCAGGGTCACATGGGGAGGTGATTCTTTTCCCGTATTTGTTACAGAAGGTGTATCACTCCCTTTGTCCTTTTCCTTCTTCGGTTGCTTCTTTGGCCAGAATCAATCCTCCTCTCCCGAAAAAATCTGCAATCCCGGAGTGTTTGCTGGCTTTAGCCTATCCACCCAATCCTTTCCGATCACCAGGGGGGAATATCGATCATACCGATATCCGCGCTCGGGCAAAATTCCCTTATACTTCCTATTGATTTTCCGTAATGCACCCTGTATTTTCAAAAGCTCAACACTGCTCAGACACCATAGCTCAACCGGATAGAGCAGCGGATTTCTAATCCGCAGGTTGCTGGTTCGATTCCAGCTGGTGTCACCACTTACCCTCCTACTTTTGAATGTCTACAGGATTTCAGAATAGTGATCGTATGATTTTGGGGGGATTACCAAATTACCACTGTCTTATGTTCAGTTCGTGGAAAATAACAAGAGAACGTGAGCAAGTTGCGCAGGGGGTTCTCAGTGCGAAACAAACCGGAAGGGAAACGGTATTCTTTCTCAAATCTCTTGATGAATATCACACAGCCAGAATGAGGAAAGTGCGGTTTTGACATATGATGGCGTGGGGGAATCTAATCAGTAACGTGACGGTGACAACAACGAATATGTATAGCTGGGATGCGCGCCATGAATTGGTGGAGTGGCAGGAGGTCTCGGCGACGCAGACCAATAAGAGCCAGTGGTCGTATAACGGATTTGGGCAGAGGGTGCAG
>JAWXBN010000118.1 GCA_034440155.1 Verrucomicrobiota bacterium
GGATTCCGACTTTAAATTCACGGGACATTTCTATCACGTCAAAAGTAAACTGCACCTGACGCTTTACCGCGCCTATGACGCTGATACGGGAAGATGGATAAGCCGCGATCCGATTGGCGAAAATGGCGGAATTAACCTTTATGGGTATGTCGCCAATAATCCGGTGAACTGGGTCGATCCGGATGGCCAATGGACATTAAGGCTGACCGCAGGATACATTTTTGGTGGATATTTTGAGATTGGGAATAATTATGGCAGGATTCATACAGGATTAGGTGCTGGAGGAGCTATCGGTGCCGCGCTTTCATTGGATACCTCGAATTCTTATCATGCTTTTGAAATTGGAATAGGAGCAAATGGATCCATAAAGACATTTGATGCTCTCAGCATTTCTGGAAAACTAGATTTTGGTTATCGAGATAATTGCGATGAAGATATATACGGCTCTCTCAGTTTTGGGTTTGGCGTTCCTAATACTCCATTTAAAGTGGTTACAGGAATTGAAGCAGGTTTAAGGGCGCCCCCTTCTTCTCAATGGAATCCTCAGCCACCATATTTTTATAGTGAGCCAAAAAGGGAAAAAGTTACTGCTGGACTTGGAGCAGCGGCTTTCGCAGGTCCAAGAATACAGTGGAATTGGTCAAAATATTGAATGTTTTTATGAATAATAAGAGATACATAAAGATAATTCTTCTTGGTATGTTATCACTAATGACACTAGCTGTAATAATAGAACCCTTACTGCCCATAAAAGATGAGGCAATATTCAATAATATTAAGAAAAATCTCCAAAGCACATATTTTTGTGATATGAAAATAGAATCTTTAGAATTTGTCGAGGAAGGAAGTTCATTTATGACTCTTTACAAGAGCCCGACAGAATATAAAGGAGTTTACAATATTAAATTTGTTCAAAATGGAAAAATAAAATTTGCCCAAGTTGACTGGTCTGCGAATGTTTACAAACAAGTTGTTATAAATAGATTTCAAGAACAATTAAGTAAACATAAGCCTGTCGTATGTCGGTAGGTCAGAGAAGGAAAATCCCCAAATTATTAATATAAGGTTATGTTAAGTAAAATTAATATATATTTTTATGCAATAGTAATAGTAACAATACCATTAGCTATTATGCGAGGAGTGTCTGATATAATGAACAAAACATTCCCTCTATCTGGCTATCAATACTTATTTTATTCCTTGGAATATTACTATCTCCAGTGATGATTCTTTATAGTAATAGCAAATATAAACTTTTTAAGTTTCTCTTTAATTATAAGATTATGAAATGCAATTGTTTGCTTATAATATTAAATGGATTAGCCAGTTTAATAACTTCAATTTTCATAAATTATGAAGCTTTTACGATAGGATTGTCTACAATATCTCTTGGATTATCATTTTTGATAGGATATAGAATTGTCGCATGGATCAGGCCGCGATTTGAGAGCTTTTGTTGAAGTAGTTTTGGCCTTTGCCAACGGCCAAGGTGAGGTGGAAAAAGTCAGTGCCTTTTTGACAAAGGCACACCATAGGCCGGGTGAACTGAAGAATCAGTGCACGCGCCACAAAAAAATGTGTTCCAGATAACGTGTCTCGTCCGAGGCGGCAGCGGAACTCGTGATCCAAAAGTGAGGGGGAAAATAGGAAAGAGTTGTCGCGATTTGAGACAGGGGGATTCTCGATCCAGCGGTTCGGCGTGCCGGGCCTTAAAGCATATGAACATGTATCTTTTCTATCACAAACGCTCCAATTGCCTCTCCCCGAAGGAGAGTGCTGCAAATCAGAGATCAAAAGTGATGTGCCGCAAATTGCGGCAGGACAGTCACGGTTCCACCCCATCCAGTGCTCGTCCCAGACCCACACTATCCGGTAAGAAGCGCGACCCATCAGGAATATGTCCCCTTTATAAAACACATTCCCTACTTTTTTCATCAAAGAGCAAATTGCCCCACAATAACCGTCTTTGGGGTGTGTGGTGATATCCTTGCAAGGGATTAAAATAATCTTTTGATTGAATGGATGTCAAATCAATCCCCCTTAGTGGAAACATTACACCTTTCAGTTGTCGTTCCTGTTCATAACGAGGAAAAGGCAATTGGTAAGTTTGTGGAGGGATTATTGTACTTCCTGAAACGAGGTGGTGTGGATGCATGGGAAATAATTATCGTGGAAGACGCCTCTCATGATCGGACTTACGACATCATTTCCAGTGACTTTCCTGAAGTGAAGGTTTTAAGAAACTCAATCCGTTTGGGCAGTGGTGCGGCCAGAAAGAGAGGGAGTATTGAGGCGGGAGGGGAGTTTATCGCATGGATTGACGGGGATGGGACATATTTGCCCGGCGACCTCATTAATCTTTTTTCCGTCAGGGAGGATATGGATCAGGTGATTGGTTCGCGGCGCTGTGATTATGGAAAGCTGGCCTTATTACGTTTGATGAAAAAGTGGTTTATCAACCGTTTCGTTAGTTGTCTCTGGGAGAGAGAGATACCGGACCTGAATTCCGGATTGAGGGTATTCAAAAGAAGTGCATTACTCGATATCATTGATGAATTACCCAAGGGATTCTCATGCACGAGCACGGCGACCCTGGCAGCACTCAATCGCCATCAGCGAGTCACCTTTATTCCGATTTCTTATTCCCCGAGGATAGATGGCTCCCGGAGTAAGTTCCACATCATCTTTGATACATTCCGTCTGTGGCGGGCGATTTGGATCCAATGGCGTAAAAAGGATTTATTCGACTGAAACGGGAATGTTCCCTCCAGAATATTCATGTCCCGCGTTTGATGTGATTCCACTATCTTTCGGGATGGTGGTTATTGAATCGATGCATCCTTGAGCTTTTCAAGGAGATAGGGAGTTTCAATTTTGGTATATCCTTGAGGGGGTTGCTTCATGGATTGAGAGAGAATTCTCATGGAATTGTTTTCGCGGAAGACCAATTCAACAGGGAAATCTTTTAATGCGCCTTTCCCCGTGGAGGGATCAGACAGGATAAAGACTTTTAACCCCTTTTGATGCCAGAGGCTGATTTGTTCTTGGAGAATAGCCGGGTCGATGGAGGCCGGAGATTGCGCATCCAGAATGACTGCACAACGTTGATAAATGAATTCGAGCGGGCTGGCTAATCCGTTAACAAATCCCTTCCCTGATACGATCACGAGGGAATCGGCGGGAAGGTGATTTCTGATTGATTCGAGGGTTTGAATCAGGCCGTCGTGATCGGTATGCGAGTTGATTCTTTGGTTAAGCGGGTAAAACAGTAGGAGAAACCCCAGGGAGATGACTCCGGCAATATAAGGAGCAAAGGATTTTTTCAGATGGGAGATCTGAAAAGATAAACCTGCTAGCCCCATAAGCATGAGAGGAATGGCAAAGGGGATAAACCGGCGCATGGCATAAGGCTGGATCGGGTAGTTCCTAATGTCATTACTGAAGTACAGTAAAGCCAGAAGGCCGATAGTGACAAAGAGCTTTTGCCAAGGTTCTTTGAGTCTCCACAGGAGTAGGCCTATTCCGATGGATGCGAAGAGTAGTCCGACAGGTCGAAAATACCAACCGAGTCGGAAAAAGCTTTCTTCCCGGAAGGAACGGATTTGTTTATCTAAGGGCCAATAATAATACAGATCAACGGGAGTCGATTGAGGAAAAATAAAGTATAAATACCCAAATACGATCATGAGCAGAATAAACCCTCCGAAGGGAAGGTACTTTGTAAGGGAGGCGGATGGTAATGTGGATGGTTTTTTGAGAATAGCCCAGAGCATGCCGCCGATGGCTGCCATTAATATCACAAGTAACCAGGGATACTGCTGCACAAGGGTAAACTGTGCGGCAAACGAGTCTTTGGTGTAGTTTGGGTTAAACCGCAGAATCCAGAGGAAAGCCAGAAGGTACACAGCACTGGATGAAATGAGGGTGGTAAGGGCAGCGGTTTTATTTGTGCGGAATGTGATCAGGATATAAAAGAGCGGGGCAAGGATCAGGACGATACCATCAATTTTAACTAAAAGGGCTGCGCCAGAGCTTAATCCGATCAATAAGCCCTTACCGGTCACATACTTTTCATTTTGTCCCCATGTCAGAATGATAAGCAGCCAGAGGGCTAGGAGCGCGGGTTCTGCATAAGCACATTTGGCGATCCAGACATTCAATGGAAAAAAAAGAAATGCCAGAAAGACAAGAATACCTTCCCCCTTTCCAAACCACCGGGAGGCGATCAATCCTGCGAGTAGCGAGGATGCGATCATGATCACGGGATTAACCCAAAGCATGGAAGTCAATCCATGAATCGATGATGCTGAAGCCATCAAAGCGGCTTGGCCAATAGGAAACTGGGAAGTCAGGGTGCCGGGGTGTGTGCTCGAGAGGAAGAATCCTGTATGATATTGGGGGTAAGTCTTGTTTGAACTACCTTTTTGGGCCTGGCTGGGTTTATTACTGATGAAATAGGGGGAGGCAGGCTCAGTCAGAGTACTAATGACTGGTGAATGGATAAAATATCCTCCGGAATAGGTAAGGTTTGAGGCGGCGCAAAGATTGATCCCCTGATCTTGGGAGCCGGTAAGCCGTTGCCCCGGTTTTCCATAAAGTTTAATAAAAGCTCCTATCGCTAAAATAACGATGAAAGTGCTGAACAGGATAACAAAAGGATTGCGTTTTTGATCAAGGGATGCGGCGGGCGTCAGGGGTTCCAGAATCATTTCGATCACCAGCCTGATTAACCAAATCCCACAAACGATCATGAATAAGAGGGAAGTAACGTGATTAAATAATCCAAGGCCCCCTAATAGACACTGGATGATGAATATAATGACCACAGCCAGTGACAGGTTTAAGAGCGACAGAAACTTCAAATTTCGAATCAGGGACATCAAAAAAGTATGCCTGAAATTCCCTGCCCTCCACCAGATGAAAAATGAGGAATTTTGATGAAACAAAATGAGAACTCCACCCCACTCCAACCGGGCACCGACAAAGCCAGAGACGACGCAGGTGAAAGTCCTGCCGCTCGAATGGGACAGTTCGCGCCCGAAATGAACATCCGGGAAGTGGCTGTGAGGCTGAACCTACAAGCGGGACGTTTGCTGAACTAACAGGCCCTAAGGAAAGTGAACCCTCATCGAATGAACATCGAAAGAGGAATGACGGGAAAGCCGAGCCCCTAGCCGACTGGGGAAGGTCGACGGGGAGTTAGGGGGGGATACAAACTGAAATATTGATACAAATTTGTCTGAAAATAGAACGACAGAAAACATTTAGTAAATGAATTTAAAAGTGAAAGTAATAAGATTTACGAATGTTACATAAATTGTATAAAATGAGTAACAACAATAACGTGCCCGCTCAGTGTGTCTGTCGAGTTACGAAATTTCTGTAAGGAGTTTTACGGAATAGATGTAATAATAGGGGGTTTGATTTACCTAATTCTGGTAACGTCCTCGGAAGTCGTTGATTTCCAGATGGCGCGTCATTTTTGAAAATAGTCATCCATTACAGAAATCGTA
>JAWXBN010000119.1 GCA_034440155.1 Verrucomicrobiota bacterium
AAGGCAAGTTCAATTTGAGCTTGGGTAGGAGTCAGAGACCCATTGGGGGTTGTCCACACCTTGCCCGATGCACGGCCGGGAACCAATCCTTTCTCCAAGATGCCCGCAACGTTGGCCTCGCCAGTATAGTGATAGATTTTCCCTCCCGTATTTGCGGCTATAAATCCGGGCACCAAGTCATCGGAGACCCGCGTGTCTGCTAATGCAGATTGGTAGTCGTCCCGAGCCTCCAAGGGGGCATTGTCGTAGCCAGAGTTCGGGGATTCAGCAGCGTCATAGCCCATGCTGACGCCACAAATCAAGGGACTTTGCAGATTCACTACGGCAAAACTCCCCGTCGTAGCCCAGAGTAGGCTAAGCAGGAGCACGAGCATCCGTCGTAATGGACGAAAATCAGTCATCGTAGTGTCCTCTCGCCTGAGCTACGATCAAACTGTCCCCTTCTACCCGATAGATCAGCCTATGCTCCTGATCGATTCGCTTTGACCACCATCCAGAGAGCTCACCTTTCAGTGGTTCTGGTTTTCCCGCACCTCGGAACGGATCTCGTTTGGTTTCCTCGATCAGCCGCAGCAGCCGCTTGGCTACCTTGGGATTCAATTGAACCCAATATTGCAAGTCCTCAAAGGCCTGCTCCCTAAATTCCAAGCGCACGTTTCAAGTCCTCCGTGGTTTCAAAGACCAGGTTCCCGGGAGTTTTGGCGGTGATGGCTTTACGAAGCCGTTTCGCATTCTTTGGTGAACCCAGCAGTCGTGCGGTTGTGTCCCCGGATTGCTGCGGCGGCACACTCGAGGGAGTGAGGGTTTTGGAAAGAATGAATTCTTTGATGGTCATGCCAGCGAAGGTGGCGAGCGTTTTAATCTGCCGATGCTGTTCAGGTTCAATCTCAATGGTGAGTCTGTTCATACCCCTAAAAATACCAAAACAACCAATTTTGTCAACCAGTCAGCTCTCACCACTTCAGCGCATCGGGTGTTGGCGACAGGGGGTTCGTCAACCTTATCTCGACAGCTCCATAACCCATTAAACAGCGCATGAGTAAACATCTCATTTCGCCTCGCCAAGTGGAGTTTTCAAACGGATCGTCAGGCACGGCTGATGGGCCGCAGAACACTGCCACGTCTGAACAGAGAAGTGTTATTTTCCACGAACTGATCATAAGGCAGTGGGGAAATGACTAGGCACCTGCTGCGGTGGACATGAGCCATCGCTGTAGATTCTGGGGAACTCCTCACTACCAAAATCCCAAGTTTGTCCATTTAATGTAAACCACCCACATCCCCACAACAGAGCTGCACTCAGGATTAATTTCAATGGTTTACACGGACGCATTTTGCTCGCAAATCAAACCCGTTTCCCCCACGCCCTTCAAAGAAGAAAAAAACTTAAATCGCCCTTTGACCATAAAACGAGGAGGGGGGGGGTTATACAGTGGACATATTCCTGATGGGTCGGGCTTCTTACCGGATACTGGGGGTCTGGGACGAGCACTGGATGGGGTGGGACCGTGACTGCCCTGCCGCAATTTGCGGCACCTCACTTTTGATCTCTGATTTTCAGGACTCTCCTTCGAGGAGAGACAATTGGAGCGTTTGTGATAGAAAAGATTTATGTTCATGTGCTTTAAGGCCCGGCACGCCGAACCGCTGGATCGAGAATCCCCTGTCGCAAATTGCGACAACTCCTTTTCCTTTTCTGCCTCACTTTTGGATCACGAGTTCCGCTGCCGCCTCGGACGAGACACGTTATCTGGAACTCATTTTTTTGTGGCGCGTGCGCTGATTCTTCAGTTCACCCGGCCTATGGTGTGCCTTTGTCAAAAAGGCCCTGACTTTTTCCACCTCCCTCGGTCGTTGGCAAAGGCCTAACCAATTTACAGGAAATACCTACAATGAGGGCAAATTGCTTTAGCACCTTAAAAAAAGTCATCTTTGAGGGTGAAGCTCTTCGAATTGGATTCGCCCCCTCTCCTTCCAGGGAAACATTCTCGCCTCTGGAGGGAATGATTGATCTTTCCGGAGCAATTTGCTTGGATGGCCTGACAGTAAACAAAACACGATGCAAAAGAATTATGATTATTTGGTATTAGGCAGCGGGATAGCGGGACTTACGTTTGCCCTCCAGGCGGCTGAATATGGCTCGGTGGCCATTGTCACAAAAAAAAATAAGGCCGAGTCGAATACGAACTATGCCCAGGGCGGCATCGCTGTGGTGGCCTCGGGCGAAGACTCCTTTGAAGCCCATGTCCAAGACACCCTGAGCGCCGGAGCGGGTCTGTGCAAAGAAAAAATAGTCCGCACGATTATCGAGGAAGGGCCAAAGTGCGTGCAGGAACTCATCGACCTCGGGATGAAATTCTCCCAGCGCGTGGTCACCGAGGACCGGGCGAAGACACGCCTGCGCGGGGTGAAATATGACCTAGGCCGTGAAGGCGGCCACTCGAAACGGCGCATTTTACATTCGGGTGACGTGACCGGGAGGGAAATCGAGTCAGCCTTGCTGGATGCGATCGCGAAGAATGACAAAATCCAGATCTTCGAAAATCATTATGTCATCGACCTGATCACCACCCAGAAACTCGGGTATGTCGAGGAGAACGCCTGCCTAGGGGCTTACGTCTATGACCAGATGCATAAACGCATCGTTACCTTTTGCGCGAAAACCACACTTCTGGCGACGGGTGGCTGCGGGCGTGTCTACCTTTATACGACGAATCCGGATATCGCCACCGGTGACGGGATCGCCATGGCCCACCGTGCCGGAGCTATGATTTCAAATATGGAATTCATCCAATTCCACCCCACCTGTCTTTTCCATCCACAGGCAAAAAGCTTCCTGATCAGCGAGGCTGTCCGGGGTGAAGGCGGAGTGCTGGTCGACGGGCACGGGAAGGAATTCATGCAGAAATATCATCCACTGAAATCCCTAGCTCCCCGCGATATTGTGGCCCGCGCCATCGATGCGGAAATGAAAAAGACGGGAGCGGCCTGCTTATTCCTGGATATTACATCCAAAACACCGGCATTCCTCAAAAAACGTTTCCCGAATATTTATGAGACCTGTCTGAAATACGGGATCGATATGGCTAAGGAATCCATTCCCGTCGTTCCCGCCGCCCACTATTGTTGTGGCGGAGTCGCCACCGATGTCAACGGGCGCACGAATATACGCAATTTGCTCGCCGTGGGAGAGGTCGCCTCCACCGGGCTCCACGGGGCCAACCGTCTGGCGAGTAACTCCCTCCTCGAAGCCCTCGTGATCGCCCATCGCGCCGCCGCATTTTGTTCCGGACATCCCAGCGCCCATCCGCGCAAAAAATACTCGATTCCCGCTTGGCAATCCGGGGACGCCCATGATGCCGACGAAATGGTCATTATCCATCATAATTGGGATGAAATCCGCCGCCTGATGTGGGATTATGTCGGGATCGTGCGTAGCACAAAACGCCTCCAACGCGCGAAGGCGAGGATTATTAATTTACAGCGCGAGATCCAGGAGTTCTACTGGGATTTCAAAGTGAATACCGACCTCCTGGAGCTTCGTAATATTGTCACTGTGGCCGAGTTAATTATCGACTGTGCCCTCCTGAGGAAAGAAAGCCGGGGCCTCCATTACACCCTCGATTACCCCGAGAAAAATGATACCCAATGGGTCAAGGACAGTATATTGAGTTAGGCAGCCTTTGAATCGGGGGGGAGGATATTGAGGCGTCCATGAATGTCCTGAGTAATATCCGCCACTGAATCGAGGATCCTTGTCGGGACATAAGGATAGGCATGAATATCCTCACGTTTGGCCGAACCGGTGAGCACCAAATAAGACTGGAACCCCATTTCGACAGCTCCCCTGATATCAGTCTCGAATGTATCTCCGACCATGACCGTGTCCGCCGTGCGTTTACCCAGCTTATGCCGGGCTTGTAACATCATGAAAGGGTGAGGCTTGCCCAGATGATAACATTTTTTACCGACCGCCGACTCCAAAAGGGCGGCGACAGCCCCGGCACCCGGCCGAGGCCCTTGATCAGTCGGACACCATGTGTCGGGATTCGTACTAATTAATTGCGCTCCTTTGGCGAGGCAGCGCATGGCTTTCTCGACGAGTTCAAAGCTGAGGGTACGGCCTTCACCAATAATCACGTAGTCCGGATCAACCGCATTAATCGTAAAACCAATCTCATCCAATGCCTTCAGGAGTCCTCCCTCCCCAATGACAAAAGCGCTCCCCGTAGGGCGTTGGCGAATGATGAATTCGGCAGTGCATTGCGCTGCCGTATAAATAGCTGTACACGGCACTTTTATATTTACCTGAGCCAGCTTAGCCTCGATGTCACGCGGGGTCCGTTCAGAGTTATTCGTGAGCAACAAATAGGGAATGCCATATCTTTGCAGGGTATCAATAAACTCATCCGCACCCGGAATCAGCTTCCCACCCGTGGTGAGTGTGCCATCCATATCAATCAAATAACCTTCTTTGATCGTATTTGTGAATTTTTCATTTGAGTTCATAATTGAGTAATCCAAGCAATTTATATGCCACGATTTCATAACTAATTATTGACAAGCGCATCTTTATGCTTCTTTTGTTGCAAACTCGTCCGGAAACTGATTGATTAGCCGACTTGTTTTTTCCTGCGTTTGCAGGAGGAATACGATTGACGGCCATGGTCGTCTCGTTAGTGTAGCAAGGTTTTACGATTAGACAGGAATTGGAGATTATAGAAAATAATGAAACGTACATATCAGCCGTCCAAGAAAAGACGAGTCCGTAAATTCGGATTTTTAGCCAGAACAAGAACCAAAAATGGTCGTGCGACCCTCGCCCGTCGCCGTGCAAAGGGACGTAAACGCCTTGTGCCAAAGGGTGTGGAAAAGAAATTCGCACGCCACACAAAAGGTTAGTCAAAACGAGACATAAAGATTCCTGTTTGACCCGGCCAACATGTCATTGACCTTCCCGAAGTCTGCGAGATTAAAGACCCGCGCAGACTTTGAGCGGGTTAAAGAAAACGGCAAGAGAATATCCTGCCGTTATTTTGTGCTCAATATATTGGCTAGTGAAATGATCACGGGTCACTTGGCCCTAGGCATTATCACCACCAAGAAAATGGGGGCTGCGAATAAAAGGGCCAGGGCACGCCGGTTAATCCGGGAGACATTCAGAATCAACCAACACAATATCAAAACACCTTGTCATCTGGTCGTCGTCGCAAAGCGGGATATTTTAACCCTCAAACAGAAGACAGTGGAAAATGAATTTATCCGATTGTGTCAAAAACTGGAAATCTGGAAGGATTAATGCCGCGCAATTTGTGGCATTAGTGCTGATCCGAGCCTATCAACTGATACTCTCGACGGCTCTGTCTGCATTGCTAGGGCCTGGGCATGGATGCCGTTTTTATCCCAGCTGCTCCTGTTATGCTGCGGAAGCGGTAGAAACTCTCGGCTTTGCCAAAGGCATTATTTTTACTGGTTGGCGCCTCCTCAGGTGCCAACCTTTTTCAAAAGGGGGGCTTGACCCCGTGCCCCAAATGATCAGAATCGGGGCCCGTACAAATCAGAAGAACTTAAATACCCCGGAGATAAATCGTGGATAAAAAATCCATCATCGTAGTCACGCTGTGTGTCGTCCTCATGCTTTTATGGGGGCCGATCACTCACCTTATATTTCCTCCGAAACCAAAGACAGTTTCGAAACTCTCGGCTACTTCGGAAAATGCCCAGGCCGCCGATAATGCTTTGGACAATATCCCGCTCCCCTCAGCTGCGGAAAAATCTCCGGATAAAATCTGGGGCACAAGCAAAGTGCCTCCTGTTAAATCCAATAAAACAGCACGGCCTCCTGAATCCCCGAAAATATCGGTTATTGAAAATGCTCAGCTCCGTATCGAGCTGAGTAATATCGGTGGCGGCGTGCAGAGATTTATCCTCAAAGAACACTTTAACCATCATCTTGATAATGATTCGACAGACAATGTCGTGATTAACTGCCAATATGCAAATAAAGACGGGCTCCAAATCCCTGGGTTTGTACTCATCGGAATCGATGACCTCTCTCCTGAAACGATATTTTCTACGACCGATGCGAGCGACGAAGTCGTCTATGAGACAACCACTCCTGCCGGCATCAATATCCGGAAGACTTATAACCTTTCCCGTGAGAGTGACTACGGGCCGATCCTCCTCATCGAGATTAATAATAATTCCGGAAAATCGTTAAGCCTCAAAAAGGTTTTTATGACCATGGGCACCATCGGCCCACTCACCACGACAGAAAGTGCTGCTTACATCGGTTTTGACCTCTTCGAAAAGCCAAGTGTGATCCGTAAACATTATGACACTGTAAAAAAAGAACCATTTGAATCCAATAATCCCTTGAGCTGGGTCGCCATCAAAAACCAATTTTTCACCCTGATTGTCCAGCCCTACCAATTCCCGGCATCAGGTTTTTATGCCGAGTCGATCAGCGCTCCCGAAAAACCGAATACATTTGCGGCTCTCCTCGGGGTCGGCGACCAGACAATCGCCTCGGGCGAATCCATCAGCCTAGAATATAAAATCTACGCCGGGCCAAAGGAATTCAAGCGTCTCAGAGAGCTCGGGGATAATAAAGACCAAGTCATGGCATTTGACGTTTTTATGGGTATGACCCTGAAAATATTCGGTTACATCACCCAAATGCTTTTGGCCATCCTCATTTATATTAATAGTTATGTCCATAATTTCGGTTTGGCCATCGTCATTATTACCGTCTTCATCAAAATCATTTACTGGCCATTAACTGGCCATGCCACGAACTCCATGAAAAAGATGGCGGCACTCCAACCCCGTCTGACGACGATCCGGGATAAATACAAGGATAACCCCCAAAAACTCCAGCAGGAGATGATGAAGATGTACCGGGAATACAAGGTTAATCCCTTTAGCGGATGCCTTCCCGGCCTTCTCCAATTCCCTGTCTTTCTTGCATTCTATTCCATGCTCCAAAGTGCCATTGAGTTACGCGGGGCGAAATTCCTCTGGATCAAAGACCTTTCGCAGCCCGACACGATTTTCCATCTCTTTAATGTCTCGTGGCTGCCGGTTAATCCGATGCCTTTGATCATGGCCGCATCAATGTTTGTCCAGATGCAAATGACCCCGATGAGCGGGGATCCCGCCCAAAAGAAAATCTTCATGCTTATGCCGGTTATTTTCCTAGTGTTTTGTTACAATTTCTCGTCAGGACTGTCTTTGTACTGGACAGTTCAAAACTTACTGACAATTCTCCAGACGTGGCTTTCGTTGAGGAAAAAAGATCCCCTCTTTGAAAAGCTGCAGTCATCAAAATAATCACATCTACAGGAGTCCATCTGCCATGAGTCAAAAGCCCATCTCCGATTTTATCGATCATCATTACCGTCACTTTAACGCGGCCGCACTCAAGGATGCTGCCGAAGGGTACATCCGCCATTTGGATAACGGCGGAAAAATGTTCATGACTATCGCAGGAGCCATGAGCACTGCTGAGCTAGGACTCTCTCTGGCTGAAATGATCCGTCAGGATAAAGTCCACGCCATTACCTGCACCGGTGCTAATCTCGAGGAGGATGTCTTTAACCTCGTCGCCCATGACCACTACGAACGGGTCCCTAATTACCGTGACCTGACCCCTGCCGACGAGC
>JAWXBN010000120.1 GCA_034440155.1 Verrucomicrobiota bacterium
ACCCTTTTCTCTGAAAGTTTGTTTTCCGAACTCGTCAGGGAGGTCAGTTTTGCCCTCGGTGACGAAACAAAACAGTTTATCCAATCAGCCCTTGCAGCCGTCAACAGCAGTGAGGTCGGACTAAAAATCGACCAATATCAGGCATTTGCACGTGAACTCACCAAAAATATCGGCAATATCACCCAGCGTGAAAAAGTAAAAAACGCGTGTGGAAAAATATGGAAGCGCCACCTCGACGATCTAACAGGTAATCCTGGACGGAAAGAAGAATACCTTTCACTCCTTTACATGACCCAACTGCGCCGGCTGATCAAGAGAATCGATCAGGACAGCACTTTCGACATCGTCGATGCATGTCTCGACATCCTCGACCTGCATCCCCGGAAAATTCCGGTCAACCGTAAAGATGAACTCCTCGACGAGGTCGATCACCAGCTCGGTAATTTACACCTCAAAAAACAATTCCGCACCGAGGTGGAGTTCATCACTCTCTCTTGACCCGCTTGAAAGTATATTGACACCAGAGAGGTGCAAACACATAGTCCTCCTCTTGTATGGAAAAAGAACACAAAGACTACCGCACCTTTCTTGCGGACAAATATCCGGGTAAGAAGTATCACACCGAGGACTTTGTCGATTCTCGACCATATCGACAAAAACAACTCGATGAAATAGAAGCTCTCATCAAAGGGCGCCGCGCAGAGTCACGCGCTGTACGCGAAAAGTTTTTCTCACCCGACACCCGCTCACTGGCGGCCTACCGCCAGTCCACACGCAAAGGACGCACCCAGCTCCAAAGCATGCTCGGTTGGCCCCTTTTACCCCGCCCGGATACACTCGCGGCACCCCGAGCCAAAAAACAATTCATCGGCCGCGATGATGCCGGGAGTTTTTACCGCATGAATATCACTGTCATGCCCGGCGTGAGTTGTTATGGGATTTTTGCCACCCCCCACCATTGCACCGCGCCTTATCCCCTCGCCATTCTCCAGCATGGAGGGGCAGGTGCACCCGAGAATGTTTCAGGAATCCTTCCTTACTGGAACTATACCAATATGGGCCGTCGGCTCCTCGAAAAAGGTTTCGCTATTTTCTGTCCGCAAATATTGCTCTGGGGAGAAAACCTCGGTCCGAAATATGACCGCCAAAAAATCGACATCCAGCTCAAACAACTGGGTGGCTCCATCACGGCACTCGAAATTTTCAAAATCCAACGCGCCCTCGACCACTTGCTTACACTCAAAGAGATCGACTCCTCAAAAGTCGGCATGATCGGCCTTTCCTACGGGGGATTCTACACCCTTTTTACAGCCGCCATCGACCTCCGGATAAAGGCCGCTGCGAGCTCTTGCTTTTTTAATGACCGTTTCATCGTAGATTGGCCGGACTGGACATGGTTAAACTCGGGGAATACTTTTCTCGACACAGAAATCGCCCGGCTCGTCTGCCCTCGCCCCCTCTATATCGAAGTCGGGAAAAAAGATGAGCTTTTTGATGTCAAACACGCCCGAAGGCTCGCCCCTGAAATTAAAAAAACTTATCAGAAACTCAAAATCCCCGGAGCATTTGAATATCACGAATTTGACGGCGCCCACGAATTTAACCACCAAGATCATCCCATTGATTTCCTGATCAAACACCTTTGCCTTGGCTGAAAAAATCCTATCCCTGTGGTTTCTGGTTACGTTTCATCCAAGGCTTTTTATCGGGGGGCGGGGCGATGTCGATTTTGCCTTTAAGGGAGTAACCAGTCTTGCCGACGATGGACTCGAGTCGGGTGCAGAATTCAGGGGCGAGATTGATACTGAAACGTTCATCCGTCTCGATATAGACACGGTCACCGGATTCCAGATCCACACGCAGGAGGACATTCACACGCCCGGGATACTCACTGAAAAGCCCGCGCAATTTGCCCAGGTTATCCGAAAATTGTGCGGTAGCCCTTACCTGCACGATGATTTGTTTGCCAAAACGTTGCATGGCATCCTTCAGTGAAAAAAGCTCTGTCACGCGCAATTTGCGGCGTTCCTCACGGGCATCGATTGTTCCTGCCACGACGACGACTTCACCGGCTTTACATTGCAGGGCGCATTTTTCGTACGTATCGGAGAAAACCATCATCTCCATGCCATCGGTGAGGTCCTCGAGCTGGATAATCGCCCATGGGCGGCCGTCTTTCTGGCTGAGTTTCTTGTCTGCTAAAGCGATAATGCCCGCCACATGGATAAAACTGCGGTCGGGGAGGTCGGCAATCTCGAGGATCGAATTCAAAGACAGGGACGCTATCGTCGCGCGGTACTCATCAAGCGGATGTCCCGTCACATAAAACCCGAGTAATTCCTTTTCAAACCCGAGCTTCTCAGATGTCGGCCATTCCTCCAGGGAGTCCGCATTGTTCTTTCCCTTAAAAGTCTCTTTCACCCCTTCATCCATGAGGGAGAAAAGTGAATTCTGTCCGCTGGCCTTGTCCCGCTGGTGGGAGGCGGCCCGGTCCAGATACATATCGATCGACAAGAAAAGGCCTTGGCGTGAACCTGTCCGTATGGAGTCGAAAGCACCACATTTAACAAGGCTTTCGATCACTTTCTTATTCACCACACGCAAATCAACCCGTTCGCAAAATTCTTCAATATCCTTAAATGCCCCGTTTTCAGCGCGTTCCTTGATAATCGCTTCCACGGCGACTTCACCGACATTTTTCACGGCGGACAGCCCGTAACGGATCTGCCCGTTTTCCACGCTAAATTTCGACCCGCTGCCATTCACATCCGGCGCCAGGATTTTTAAATTCAACTCGCGGCAGGCATTCACATAATAGGCGATCTTGTCTGTGTTATTGACTTCATTTGAAAGCACCGCCGCCATGAATTCCACGGTATAATTCGCCTTCAGGTAGGCAGTCCAATAACTCACGAGGCCGTATGCCGCCGAGTGGGAACGGTTAAAGCCGTAACCGGCAAATTTCTCAATCAAATCAAAGAGTTCTTCGGCCTTTTTCTGCGGAATATCGTTGAGCGTTTTCGCGCCTTCGACAAATTTCGCCCGTTCCTGCTTCATTTTTTCGACATCTTTTTTGCCCATGGCCCTGCGGAGCATATCCGCGCCCCCGAGGGTGTAACCGGCGAGGACAGAAGCCGCTTTCATGACCTGTTCCTGATAGATCATGATGCCAAAGGTATCGGCACAGACCTGCTCCAGTAGCGGATGGGCGTAAACGACTTCGGCCTCGCCTTTCTTGTATTTGATATAATCCGGGATCAAGGCCATCGGACCAGGCCGATAAAGGGCGATCAAAGCGACGAGGTCATCGACACTGACGATCTGGAATTGACGGCACAGATCGACCATACCACCGGACTCCAGCTGGAATACCCCCGAACACATCCCTTTATTGAGGATGTCGAAAGTTTTCTGATCATCGAGAGGGACATCGAGGATTTGTAAATCAAGGCCCCGATTTGATTTGATCAGGTCGATGGCATCCTGGATGACCGTCATGGTTTTCAGCCCTAAGAAGTCCATCTTGAGCATGCCCAGTTCCCCGAGCGGACCCATCGGATATTGGCTCACGACACCTTGGCCATTGGCATCACGGGCCAACGGGATGTATTCATCCAAAGGACGGTCTCCGATGACCACGCCGGCTGCATGCACACCGGCATTACGCGAGATGCCTTCCAGTAAGGTGGCGTATTCCCAGAGTTCCTTTGTCGCCGCCTCGTTTTCGACGGCTTGTTTGAGCTCGGGATTCTTATCAATGGCCCCATCGACTTTTTTGCCGTTTTTTTCGTAGCTATTCAGGGAAATATTCAGTTCTGTCGGGATCATTTTCGCGATCCGGTCAGCCTCGCCATAGGTCCAGCCCATGACCCGGCCCACGTCACGAACGACAGACTTTGCCCCCATCGTGCCGAATGTAATGATATTCGAGACATTTTTCTCGCCGTACTTCTCGCGGACATAACGAATGACCCGCTCACGACCCGTCTGGCAAAAGTCCACGTCGATATCGGGCGGTGAGATACGTTCTGGATTCAGGAATCTTTCAAAAAGAAGGTCGAACCGGATCGGGTCACAATCGGTAATGCCCATAGAATAGGCAACCATCGATCCGGCGGCGGAACCACGCCCAGGCCCCACGGGGATCCCATTGGTCTTTGCCCAATGGATAAAATCCCAAACAATCAGGAAATAGGCTAGGAACCCTGTATTTTCAATGACTCCGATCTCATAAACCAGCCGGTCGGATAAAACCTTAGCAGGAACCTTTTCTCCGCGGCTATTGTGGGACATTTTGCCCTCATCAGCCCTGTCCGGATACCGGTAATCAAACCCGTAACGTTTCTCGAAACCTTCATAACAAAGTTTTCGGAAGTATTCTTCCTCACTCAAGCCTCCCGGGGGATTGTATTTCGGATACTTATTTTTGCCGAATTCAAACTTCACATCGCATTTTTCGGCAATCTCCAGGGTATTCCTCACGGCCTGCGGGTGCTCGGCAAAAAGCGAAAGCATCTCATCTCCACTTTTGAGATAAAGCTCGGGTGAATACCGCAATCTTTTCTCGTCACTGAGATTGTGCCCGGTGCCGATACAGATCAGGACATCGTGTGCCTCGTGATGGCTGCGCTCGAGAAAGTGTACATCATTCGTGGCGACCAGTGGCAGGGAGAATTCCCGCGCAAATTGCACGAGGGAACGGTTGACCTGCGCGTTCTCGTCGCGCAAATGGTTGTGCATTTCGAGGTAAAAGTCACCGGGCTCAAAGATATTCTTGAATTTTCCGACTAGATCACGCGCTTTTTTCTCGTTACCATTCAGGATCGCTTGGGATATCTCCCCCTTGAAACACCCGCTCAAAGCAATAATCCCTTTTGAATGTTTCTCCAGAAGCTCATGGTCGATGCGGGGCTTATAATAAAAACCTTCCAAATAAGCCGCACTCACGAGTTTGACGAGATTCTGGTAACCTTCCTCATTCTTCGCCAAAAGAGTAAAATGGGAAGAGGCATCACGTCCGCTGGTCGCCTGTTTTTCTCGTCGGTCCCCCGGGGCCACATACACCTCGCAACCAATAATCGGATTGATGGGTTTGATCTCTTTGTCCGGATTTTTTGCTTGGGCGGACTTAAACTCTTTCTGGGCCTCTTGATAAAATTCCACCACACCGAACATATTCCCGTGGTCGGTAATCGCCACAGCAGGCATATCCAGCGCACGGGCTTTCTTCATCAAATCCGGAATACGCACAAATCCATCGAGTAAACTATACTCGGTATGAAGATGAAGATGTGCAAAAGGAGTGGCCATGGATTTAAAATCCTAATCCTGAAACCAAAATGGACAAGACTTGAGTTCATCCTTTCAGATAGAAAAAATCTACCCGACCCGGATCAACTAGACGACAATGATTTCCGTCCTGTTTGAATGATTTATCACCCTGAAATATGAATACGCACCCCGCTTTTTATGTGTTTTTACTTAATTTCAATCATGATTACTCCTGTAGGAAATTCTTAATAAGAAGCTCTAATGCAATGTTTTATAATTATCATAACGGTCAATATTAAAAAATATCAACCAGATCATTGACCAGAGGGGGAAGAATTGCCAATATTCACCTCCCTTAAATATAAGAGAAAGCGGGGTGAATATAACATTATGCCAGAAATCAGACTAAAAAAAGGTGAGACAATTGATAAAGCTTTGCGTCGTTTAAAAAAGAAACTCGATCGCGAAGGTACTCTGCGTGATGTGCGTAACCGCCGCTTCTATGAGAAGCCCGGGGACAAAAAACGTCGCAAAGAAAAAACAGCCCGTTTCAATATGATGATTGGAATGAATAGGCTCTAGTCCCTCACCGGACGACAAATTTAAAAGCCCCGGTAAATCACCGGGGCTTTTTTTTGTATCAGGATTGCACAGATAAACGGTTTCCTTTATCTATATTGACCATGTTTTCCCTTTCCACATGCTGGAATTCCCACCGCCACAATGACGGCGGGAAAATGCTCGAACAGATCAAGGATCTGGGTTTCGAGGCTGTGGAGCTCGGCCACGGTACAAAACTCTCGCTCGTGGAAGGCATCTTGCGCGCCCACAAAGACAAACTCATCCGCATCCGCAGCCTCCATAATTTCTGCCCCTTGCCCGCCGGTGTCCATGATGCCGCACCAAATCATTTCCTCTTTTCAGGCCGGAGCCCGACTGAACGCTCCAGTGCCATCCGGCAAACACGCCAAACCATCGATTTCGCCAAACGCCTCGATGCGGAAGCCGTCGTCCTCCACCTCGGCATCGTCCCGATGAAAAACTACACCGAGCAACTCGTCGCCCTCTACAAACAGGAAAAGAAAAACTCTAAGGAATACGCCGAAATCAAGCTCCGCTCGGTGATGGAACGCGAGAAAAAAATCGTGGGTGCATGGGACTCCATGATCCAAACCCTCGAACCTATCGTCGCGTACGCCGCCCAGCAAAATATCATCCTCGGGGCTGAAACCCGCTACCTTTACGAGGAAATCCCGTCTGAACGCGAGTTGCCCGTGCTGTTTAAGCATTTTGAAGGAAGCACCCTGCGTTATTGGCATGATACGGGGCACGCCCAATCCCGGGATTTCCTTGGGTTCATGAGGCACACCGATCTTTTGGCACTCACCGACTCCTACCGGGCTGGATGGCATATTCATGATGTCATCAAACCCGATAAGGATCATCAGCCGGTAGGCAAAGGAAATATCGACTTTGGGATTTTAGCTCCTTATCTTGCAAAAGATGCCATCAAGGTCATCGAGCTCAGTCCCCGGACTCGTTCGGAAGACGTGGTCGCGAGCCGTGAAATCCTTGAGAGATTAATCAAACCGAAATGAAACAAAAAATAAAATCCCTCAGCTGGACTTTGATTAAGGTCGTCATTGCCCTCGCGATATTCTTCATGATTTACCAGAGGAATAAAGAGTCCATGCGGGACCTGCCGGAGACCTTGGCACAAGCAAACTATCTTTACCTGATCCCGTCCGTATTCCTGGCTTTCTATATGATCTTTATCACCTCCGTGCGGTGGAAACTCCTGCTCACCGTCCAAGGCATCTATTTCACGATCCGCCATACGCTTTGTATTAACTGGATCGGCGCGTTTTTTAATAACTTCATGCCCGGAGGTACCGGCGGGGACTTGATTAAACTCATTTACGCCATCAAGGGGGTTCCTGAAAAAAAGACCAGTGTGCTGATGTCCATCGTCGTCGACCGTCTCATCGGGCTCATGGGGCTTTTCATCCTTTTCGGGGCTATGCTGATCTTGAATATCCACGAGGCTTTTTCCGAACCGAAGACCAGGACTGTTGTCTACGCTGCGACGTTGATCATGATCGGCTGCCTATCCGTCATGGTCATCGGATTATGGCGTTCCCTCCCCCAAAGAGTCCCTTTTATCGGCTGGCTCCTCTCGAAAATTCCTTTCCGTGAAAAATGTGTCGAGCTCGTGGATGCCTACCAGATTTATGCCCACCATCCCCGGATCTTTTTTGAGTCTCTCTTTATCTCCATTACCGTCCATCTGGCAGGTGTCTTTTCGACTTATTTTCTGGCCCTGACCTTTGTCCCCGATGGCACATCACTGAGGGAACTCCTTTTTATCGTACCGATGATCAATCTCCTGATCTCGATTCCCGTCACGCCCGGCGGTCTCGGAGTACGTGAAGGCCTCTATGTCCGGTTCCTGACCGTCCATCAGGGCATCGCCGCCGCCGCCGCTCTGAGTATCGGATTAATGAGTTTTATCGTCGGTTTGATCATCAGTTTGCCCGGTGGACTGATTTACATTTTCTACAAGCAACATCATGAACCGGCCAAACGCGACTAGGATCGTTCACACCCTGGCAAACGCCGGCCACACCGCTTATTTCGCAGGTGGCTGCGTACGGGACATGCTCATGGGAATCATTCCCCATGACTATGATGTCGCCACAAGTGCGACTCCCTCCGAAGTCCAGTCCCTTTTTCCACGTACCGAGGCTGTCGGGATCTCGTACGGGGTCATCCTCGTCATCGATGAAGGCATCCCGACCGAGGTCGCCACATTCCGTAATGACGGTTATTACGCCGATGGACGGCGCCCCGAGTCCGTGCATTTCACCACAGCCCAAGAGGACGCTCGCCGCCGAGACTTTACCATCAATGGCCTTTTCTTTAATCCCCTGACGGGCGAAACCCTCGACTATGTGGATGGCCGAGCCGATATCGCGGGCAAAATGCTCCGGGCGATTGGAGAGCCTGCCCTGCGTTTCAACGAGGATAAACTCCGCCTCTTGCGCTGTATCCGTTTTGCCAATCGCTTCGATTTTTCAGTCGATCCCACCACATGGGATGCTCTCCAGGAGCTCGCCCCACAGATCACCACTGTCAGCGCAGAGCGTATCCGCGAGGAAATGACCCGGATCCTCACCGGCCCACGGGCGGGTCACGGGCTCGACCTCCTCCGCCAGAGCCATTTGCTCGGGTTCATCCTTCCCGAGGCCTTGGCCATGGTAGACTGTCCCCAGCCACCCCAATGGCATCCCGAGGGTGATGTCTGGACACACACTTGCCTGATGCTCGATTCCCTTGAGGATCCCTCACCCGCACTCGCCTGGTCAGTTCTATTCCATGACATCGCAAAGCCCCTGTGCCTGAGCTTCGATGAGCAAGGTATTCCTCATCATTATGAACACGAGAAACGCGGTGCGGACCTCGCCGTGGAGATCCTCCGCCGTTTGAAAGCCTCCAATGCCCTCATCTCGAGTGTCCACGATCTCGTGCTCTACCACATGCAATTCAAGGATGTCCGGAAGATGAAAAGCTCCACGCTCAAACGCATGATGGCACGCCCGACTTACCCGGATGAACTCTGCCTGCATAAATCCGACTGTCTCTCCAGCCACCGTAAACTCGACAATTACGAATTTCTGCTCGCCAAGGAGGAGGAGTACGGCTCCGCGCAAATTGCTCCACCACCCTTGATCAGCGGGCGCGACCTCATGGCTATCGGGTTTGCCCCCGGCCCCGCCATGGGCAGAATCCTCGACGAAATCTCAGACCTGCAGCTCGAATGCAAATTGCTCACGCCCGAGGAAGCCCTAGCCTTTGCAAAAGCCGCACAGGGACACTAATATATTCTTTTCTCCCCATCATGAGTCATCCGAATGCCATGAAGTTCAAAATCATTTTGGCGTTTTGCGCCATTTATCTCATTTGGGGTTCGACCTACCTGGGGATGAAATATTCTGTAGAAACCCTGCCCCCTCTTTTACTGAGTGGCAGCCGCTTCGCCCTAGCGGGATTTATCCTCTATCTGTGGAGCCGTTTGATCGGTGGGGCTCGTCCCTCGCGGGTGGAACTCCGTGAGGCGATCATTACGGGTATCCTCCTGGTGCCTTGCGGGAATGCCGTCGGGACAACCGTCGTCCAGTATCTGGACAGCAGTTTTGTCGCGTTGATTTATTCGACAGTTCCTTTGTTTATGTTCCTCCTGACTCTTCACCACCATAAACGGGACCGGGTTTTTGCCGTGAAGATCGCCGGGATCATTTTCGGTTTTGCGGGCATCTATCTCCTCTTGAGCCCCCACCAAGCCAGTTGGCGCCCGGTGCAAATTGTTTGTGCCTTTGTGACTTTGATATCCTCTGCACTCTGGGCCTACGCCTCGGTGCGCATTCGGAATATTAAAGTGCATGACCCCTTCACCTTTACCGCCTGCCAGATGTTGGCCGGGGGTGTCGTCGTTCTGCTCTTAGCTTTCATCCAGGGGGATCACACCACATTCCATTTTTCCCAAGCCTCGACAAAAAGCCTCCTCGCTTTTACTTACCTGATCGTCTTTGGTTCACTGATTGGTTTCTCGTCTTATAACTTCCTGATCCGTCACGTCGAGATCGGGAAAGTCTCGACTTACGCCTATATTAATCCCGTCATCGCCGTCTTTCTCGGTGTCACCTTAAACCATGAACACCTCCCGATCCATTCCCTGATCGGCGCGATCATTGTTATTATTGCCGTCTTTACCGTCGTCTCAGCAGGTTCTCCCAAAAGCAACCGCAGCTTCCTGCGCCTCTTCAAAAAAGAAGGGACAATCGCCGGAGAATAAGGAGAGAAAACCGGACCTACAACCTACGGTCATGAGCTGCATCGAACTCATTTTTTAAAATATTTCACAATTAAGAAATCATTAGGCACTAATCCTGGACTATTGATTCTTAATTTATGGTTTAAACCATTGTTCATCTTAAATTTTAAAAAAAATTACTTATTATGATGACAGAAACACCAGTCTTTATTAACTTTTACACACATAGAAAAGGTCAAAAATGGCAAACATGATTCCCAGTAGTCTCCCGCAAAATGCGACAGTCGGTGAAAAAAAGGTTTTTGCCCTCTTGGAAAAATTGCCTGAAGATTATCTGGTTTATTATGAACCCCGTATTAACCGCCGTATGCCCGATTTTGTGGTCATTGCCCCCGACCTCGGGATCATGATTATTGAAGTGAAAGGGTGGTATCTGGGCAATTTGCTCGAAATGAATCCCCAAGAGATTACCCATAAACAATATGGGCATCCTAAAACTGACAAACATCCCCTCACTCAGGCACGGAATTATATGTGGAGACTAGAGGGTGAATGCCAACAATCCCTCGACATTGGCCAACTCCTTCAAAAAGGAGGCAAGTATTCAAATAAGTTTATCTTCCCCTTCGGCCACATTGCTGTCCTCACACAAATTGCACTGGATAAAGCGAAAGGCAAATTCCCCGATTTCGACCGGGTCTTCCCCCCAGAAATCGTCATTACTGCTGATGATCTCGATCAATGGGAGAAATGGAATGGCACCCAGCTCAGCCAAGCCCTCTCCCGGAGATTTGATCCCACTTGGCCTTTTCCGCGTTTGGACAAGACTCAAGTGGACATTTTGCGGATGATTATTCACCCGGAAATCCGGATCAATCCCCCTGTCCATAAGATCATTGAAGAATCCTCCTCCTCTCATCCGATTACAGCTTATGACCTCAAAATCCTCGACGCAGACCAAGAAAGGTATGCCCGCTCGATTGGTGAAGGCCACCGCATCATCTTTGGCGTGGCTGGTTCAGGAAAAACGGCCATCCTCATTTCCCGCGCTCGTTTTCTCGCAGGCCAAGACCCAAAAAGAAATATCCTCCTTTTATGTTATAATTTTGCCCTTTCGGCTTATTTAAAATTCACGCTCAAAGAACACTCCAATATCCGCGTCACTCACTTTGACGCCTGGGCCATCATCAATGGAGTCACCCGCAATAAACTGACCTCCGAAAACAGCGAGCAGATGGGAAAACGGTTTCTGGGCAAATTGCGCTCACGCCAAGGCGATTACCGCTTTTTTGATTCGATCCTTGTGGATGAAGCCCAAGACTTTGAACCTGTCTGGTTCGAGTGCGCCCGGGAAGCACTCAAAGACCCCGACAACGGGGATTTGATTATTGTCGGTGATGGCGCACAAGGTCTTTACAAAACGAAAAAGATCAACTGGTCGGCTATCGGCATCAAGGCCGTCGGACGCACAATCTCCAGCCGTTTCCGCCTCAACCGTAATTACCGGAACTCCACCGAAATCGTCCGCCTCGCCGCGCAATTTGCACTCGCCGAAGAGATTAATGAAGATGAGGGTGTCCAAGCCATTAAAGTCGATCCGGCTAATTCAGTCCGGACAACGGGATTTATGCCCGTCCTTTATGATTCCTTTCAGTCGAGGGCGGATGAAACAGCGGAAATCGTCAAGATCGTCCGCAATTTGCTCAGGGGTGAATGGGACGGCCAGAAAATCAACAAACCCCTACGCCCGGAAAATATCGCCCTGCTTTACCGAAAATGTTCCGATACCTTTGTGCCGCCTGACGGCTCGACCAAGCCTGATATTGGACACATGAAAGATTTGATTCAATCCCTCACGGAAGTCTGCCCCGTAAAATGGATATCCAATAAACATGACTATACCCTGCGCGGACAGGTCTGCTCCGATGGACTCAAAATCCAGACAATCCATTCAGCCAAAGGCCTCCAATACCGCGCCGTCATAGTCATCTGGGCTGATCAAATGCCATTCCTCAAGTATGACGGACTCTCGGAAGAGGATGAGAATCGCCTTTTCTACGTCGCCCTCACCCGCCCCGAGGATTTTCTCACCATCACTTACACCGGCAAATCCCCCCTGACCGAGACCCTTGAAAAGATGAAGTAATAGCACAGCTCAAGGCTGACACCTGCTGGTTATTCCCTTCCTCTAGAGCAAATTGCATCAAGCCAGAAAATTCGACTCATCGTCTGTGGTTAAGTCCGTTCACTCAATGTACATTTTTCGATGAATAGTAAGAAATGTTTCATCAGGCAAAATAGCATCATCAGGCAAAGCAAGAGATTTGCCCTCAAACGCACAAAAATTGACCTCAACACTAGATTGCGGCAAACAAGATTTAATTTTGAGAGAAAGTACCATTTTCAGATCCTTATCAAAGGAGATAAACCCTCGATCAAAAGCGGCATCATGGAGTCGAGACAAACAAATGCCGTTACTCACATTCAATCTTTCCTTTTCATGCGTTCCCCAAGGCAAAATGTGCGAAGCAATCAACAACTCCCTAATGGGCAGACCTGTAACAGCACATCTTTCACCGTAGTTATTCAAAACGGCCTGCCTGAAATAATCTTGGCCTCGCCTTACCTTTACGTTTGTTATGGTATCTGTCGGGCCATTAGGTGGCGATTTTTTCAATTTAATTCCAACTTTCGGCAGAACCTCCAATTCACTATCAGAATCGACCTCCAGAAGCTTTCTTACCATTTCCTCGCTCTCGGGCACCATTTGATTGAGGTTGTGATGGAATTCCTCCCAAACCTCCTTATCCAAATTACTCGCACTAGAGAGCCCTTTGATTCCACGCAATTTGAGTGCGGGATCAAAAGAGGCAAGGTTGCTGAGCTTCATAGCCAAAGAGCCTGGGGTTCTCCCCATTTTTTGAGCAATTTGCGTGATGACAGGATTCTTACTGTCAAACTGACCAAAATTGAGCTTTTGATAGATATTTAGAGCAACCATCAGCTCATCTCTTGTCCACTTTTTTCGGTCAATCATAAAATATTTTTAGGAGGTTGGTATGGAATTTAATCCGACAATCATATTCTGTGAATCAAAAAGTAATGATATTGTCGACATATCAGAACCAGCAAACCCTGATCCTGCTGCTATTTTTGGCGCGGCCATTTCATTATGGATTCAAGCAAATCAAATGGAGGATACGGACGAGAATTTCTGCATCAGTGATATATTTTCAGGAAGAGATGGTTTTATGTGGGTAATCATGAATGTGACTAAAAGATTTGAAGAATGGTCATGTAATTATATCAACTTCGAGATGATTGATGAACCTTGGCCTTATATTTTGGAAGAACAGTTTGGACCATCTTGTGCAAATTGCATTAGTTTTTCCTTATTAGGTAAGATTGATAATAATGACTTCATGAAAATCGCTCTAGATATGAATATCCCACTCATTTGCCCACTCCCTGATCAGGACTTTGAAAATTCCATTTACCTTGTGTGAATTGCGCAAATGGGACGTCAGACATTACGGGTTTTGAGATACCTGAGCGATCTTCCTAGACCCCCTTTTACTGATCAATTCTGGTAATTTTATTACAACCAGTTGATTTTAATTTCATTTTCAACATTCTTAAACTCTAGATCACCCGTGATTAATTCAGCTTTCTTCTCTTTTGCCAATGCCGCTGCAAAACAGTCTGCATAAGACATTTTATAAGATGCCTTATAAAGCGATGCCTGTTTTACCATAGCCAAATCTTCACTGACTCCTACTATTTCGATGGGCAGTGAAGCTATTTGCCCGGCCACCTTGTCAGCTACTTCACGTGATGTTTTTCTCATTGTGCTATAATACACTTCTCCCCAATTCACGACGCTCATAAAAAGTTTACAACGGTTGACAGACGCAAGATTGAGGATTTTTTCGACTTCTTCCGCAGCATTTTCATCTTCGAAAAACGCAATTAAGGCCCAACTATCGATTACTTTTGCAGCCATTATTTTTCCCTCTCACTCTCACGATCTTCAATAAGACATTTCAAAACACCCTTGCCCTTTAATGAGCCCCTCATGCGTTTAATGTGAGCTTTAGTTAAAGGTTTTATCAAGATACCTTCGGAAGTAGATTGAATATAAGCCCTCGTACCTTCCTCAATTTCAAACTCTTTCCTTAACCGCCGAGGAATAACAATTTGACCTTTAATCGAAAAGGAAACTTCATCTATTATTACATTCATAATTCAATACTACTTAAATTAGTTTGTAAGTCAATGATATAAATGTAGGATTAATAAAATTTATACAACATTGTGTAAATAATAATATCAGCACCGCACGCTCCCCCTTCAATCATCCTCATGCGGGTCGGATCAAAGCATGCTTGCGGTAGCGTTCGATCGCCTCGGCGAGGTCTTGGGATCTCACGGGTTTGGAGAGGTAGTCGTCCATGCCGGAGGTGAGGGATCTCTCCCGGTCGCCGACGAGGGCATTTGCCGTGAGGGCGATGATGTAGGGGGGATTACCCATTTCTTTTTTCCATTTGGCACGGATCTGGCGTGTGGCTTCCCATCCGTCGATACCGGGCATTTGCACATCCATCAGGATAATGTGAAAAGGCGTCGAGAGGATTTTCTCGACGGCTTCACTACCATCGGTAACGGGCGTGACATCGAGGCCCATTTTCGAGAGCATGATCAAGGCGACTTTTTGATTAATATAATTATCCTCCACGAGCAGGACTTTGAGTCCCATACCCTCAAAAGTAATTCTCAAGGAGGACTCATTCATCCGATCCCCTGTCTTGATGTATCCATCGCCGGGCAGGGCGATGCCGAAGGCTTTACAAAGGGCATTCATCAAGCTGCGGTAATGGACGGGTTTGGAAAGGGTTTCCACAAAAAGGGATTTATTATCCCTAATAACGTCGGACTTATCCCCTGCGGAGGATAAGAGGATCAAAGGGATTCCGGCTGCGGCGGGCAGATTTTTTATCCGCTGGGAAAGCTCGATCCCGTTAATCTCCGGCATCATCATATCAGTAATGACACAATCAATCCGGCACGGCGGGGACTGGAGGATGTCCATGGCCTCACTGGCCGAGGCCGCCAACAAGCTACCGATAGACCAATGGCTCAATATCCGGGAGAGCAAATGGCGATTCATCTCCAGATCATCCACAATGAGGATATTTTTCCCTGACAAGGCCTGGTATATTTCCGTAGTGGCATCATTATTCTCGCTAGGGGAATGGTCAGGACAAAGCGGGATAGACACTGTGAAAGTCGAGCCTTTACCGGGAGTGCTCTCGACGAAAATATCGCCCCCCATCAACCGGGCGAATTTCCGTGAGATCGCGAGTCCTAAACCTGTCCCCCCGAAACGCCGAGTCGTGGAAGAGTCGGCCTGGGTGAAGGGTGCAAAGAGCCGGGAGACCGTTTCGGGAGTCATACCGATCCCAGTGTCTTTGACCGCGATTCTCACAGGCAGACTCTCGGGTGTCCCCCCACGATCATAGGCTACCGAGACGACTACCGATCCTCCTGTGGTGAATTTCACGGCATTACTCACGAGATTCAAAATGATCTGGCGTAGGCGGTGACTGTCTCCGATGAACCACTCCGGCATATCCGGGGCGAGGGCGTAGGCCGTCTCCGTACCCTGCTGGGAGGCAGTGGCTGAAACGGTGTCCAGCACCCCTTCGATCAAATCATGGAGATTCAAGGGGCTCTTTTCCAGATCGAGGGTACCACTCTCGACTTTCGAGAAATCTAGGATGGAATTAATCAGCGTCAGCAGTGATTCACCACTGGAGACGATATTGCCGACAAATTCCTTCTGCTGTTTCTCTAAGGGTGTGTCGGCAAGTAACTGAGCAAAACCGATGACCGAATTCATCGGGGTACGGATCTCATGGCTCATGACAGCGAGGAATTCACTTTTGGCCTTGTCAGCATTTTCAGCGGCATCCTTCGCCTGTGCCAGCTCGATTAAAAGCGATTTGCTCGCGGTAATATCCGTGTGTGTCCCGACCATACGGACCGGTTGAGAGGACTCATCCACGAGGGCTTTCCCCCGGTCAAGGATCCAGATATAGGTGCCATCCTCGTGGCGGATGCGGTGTTCATTCTGATATATCGGTGTGACCCCTTTTAAATGCAGCTGGAGATCATGCTCCACTTTGGCACAGTCGTCAGGATGGATGAATTTTGTCCATTCTTTGATCGGCATGGGCTGGTCGGAGGGGGGATACCCGATCATCTCCATCGCCTGGGGTGAGAAAAATACGGTATGATCGAGGAGATTCCAGTCCCAGACCCCGTCTTGATTGGCGGCGAGAGCGAGCTCCCAGCGTTCTTGGATGCCCTTGATTTCCTTCTCCATGCGCCTGGACTCGGTAATATCCGTGAAAGCCACGGCGAATCCGTCATGGAGCTTGGTCACGACGGTGTGGAAATATTTGTCGATATTTTCGTGGATGTATTGATGGACAAAATCCGTCCGCTGTCCTGTTTCCACTACCCTAGAGTATTTTTTGAAGAGGCCTTCGGTTTTAATGCCCGGGAACCGGGACAGGAGCCGCGCGCCCACGAGCTGATCCTTAGATTGTCCAGTGAGCCGGGCGGCGGCATCGTTGACGAGCAGGATTTTAAAATCCATAATCCCCCCTGACTCATCCCTGATCGACTCAAAGGTCATGATCCCGTCAGCCGAGCTATTGAGTGTAGCGCCGATTAATTCACGATCCTTGACGATAAGGGCCTGCTCCATCCCGAGCCTGCGGTAGAGGCTGATTGATTTCGAGGAGAGCCATCCGATCAGGCACGCTGTCACGGCACTGATCAATGTAGCGATCATGATACCCGAGTACATCATCTTCCTCAGCGGGGAGATCAATCTATTATAATCGGCACGATCGACGTCCATCCCGAGCACCGCGACGATCCGTCCGGATGGGTCTTTGACCGGGGCAAATACACTCAGGAATGTGCCGTATTCGTCATGGTAAAAGCTTTTTGTCGTAAGGACTGTGCCAGTCTGGAAACACTCCATGATTTCCGGAGGGGGCTTCTGATAATCTTGCAGAAGGGTGGAGGCTGTGAGCTTCCGACTCGACTCGATACGATCGGGGAAATGTGCCGTATCCAGAATAAAAAAGATTTTCCCATCCTTAACCCCGCAAACATACATGTAACTGATATTTTTACTGAATTTATGGACTTTGAGCATGGGTTCAATCGCAGCCATGTACTCTGGAGATTTGAATCGGGCCGGATTTTCCAGCTTCCCGATCAGGGCCGGATTAATTTCCTGCGCCAAGTATGCCGCGACCTGGACAAGGTTCGCCCGGGTGAATTGCATCCGGGCATTCAGCGCACTCTGGTAGATATTCAGGATTCCCGCTGTCGTAGTCAGGAATACAATTACCCCCCCGATGAGCCCAATCGAGAAGGGGCTGCGCCTCATCCAAGGCAGGAGTTTTTGCGTAAGTATTTTAGGCATACGGGGGGGGGGGAAGTTTTACAAGCTAACACCATGCCCTGATCCTGCCAACATTCTTTTGTGTTCTATTAGCTTGCTGATCCCCCCTAAAAAAACTCTTTTGGGTAGACCCGATTTCCGGTTATATCACACCTGTCCCTGATTTTTTTATTAACCCCTAAACAATTTGCACCCACAATGGATGATCTGACAAAACTCCTCGAAAACAACCGCCAATGGGCGGAGGCGATCACCCGGGGACATCCCGTTTTTTTGGAGCAACTCTCCCGCCAGCAATCCCCCGAATACCTCTGGATCGCCTGCTCAGACAGCCGAGTCCCGGCTAATGAAATCGTCGGCCTGATGCCTGGGGAACTCTTTGTCCACCGGAATATCGCCATCGTCAAAGATGCCTGGCTCAGGGATCAGGACCTCACCATCCACGGCTGGATCTACGGGCTCGAAGACGGTCACCTCCGCGACATGCACATGACCGTCAGCCGGGCTGAGGGACTCCCCGCCGTCAATGAACAAGCCCTCAAACGCCTGGATCAACCCGGACCACAGGGTTAAAAAAAAATACAATCAACGAACCCGGCAAAACGCACCGGGGCGACAATCCAAAGCTGCCTCATTCACCAGACCATGCTCACCCCCCTCGCATACGAAACCCTCGAAAAACGATTCGGCTTCCGTCAATTCCTCGATGAGCAGGAGGAGATCATCGCTTCTGTCCTTTCCGGCCGTGATACCCTCGTAGTCATGCCCACCGGCGGGGGTAAATCCCTCTGTTACCAATTCCCCGCTCTCATGCTCGAAGGACTCACCTTGGTCATTTCCCCTTTGATCGCCCTGATGAAAGACCAGGTCGATGCCCTCGCCCGCCGCGGCATCGATGCTTGCCTGGTCAATAGCACCTTGACCCCCGCCGAACAACGCGACCGTATCAATGCCATTATCCGCGGGGAATACAAAATCGTTTACATCGCCCCGGAACGTTTCCGCCACCGCAGCTTTGTCGATGCCCTCAAAAGTGTCCGGCTCAGCCTCGTCGCCGTCGATGAGGCACACTGCGTCTCCCAATGGGGCCATGATTTCCGCCCGGATTACCTCGGCATCGGGCGGGCCATGGAGGAGATCGGCCGCCCGCCCATCGTCGCCCTGACTGCGACGGCCACCCCCGATGTCCGCAGTGATATCGTGAAGCAACTTGCACTGCGGGAACCTGCGGAATTCATCGCTGGATTCGAGCGTCCGAATCTGAGCTTGTCGATCGTCGATACAGACACCGTCGCTGAGAAACTCAAAGCCATCGAAAAACTCGCCAGCGAACGTAAAACAGGCATCATCTACGCTGCCACCCGCAAAAATGTAGAGAAAATCTCCGCTCATCTGCATAACGAAGGCATCGCTCACACCGCTTACCATGCCGGACTCCCCGATGAGCAACGCAGAGCCGCCCAAGAGAAATTCATCTCCCGCGAGGTCCCGATCGCCGTGGCGACAAATGCCTTTGGCATGGGCATCGACCGCGGAGACCTGCGTTTCGTCGCCCACTTCGACATCCCCGGTAGTATCGAGGCTTATTATCAGGAGGTCGGGCGTGCCGGCCGCGATGGGGAACCCAGCGAATGTGTCTTACTCTTTAACTACGCCGATACCCGCACGCAGGAGTTTTTTATCGAGGGCGCAAATCCCTCTCCTGAGTTAATCCGGGATATTTACATCTGGCTACGCGCCCAGCCCGGCCATGATGTCCAGCTCTCCCTTGCCGACATGGCTGAAAAAATCCCGAACCTGAAAAATGACATGGCCCTGGGCTCCGCTCTGGCCCTCCTCGACCGCCGGGGGTATATCGAGCGTTACGACATTCCCGGCCAGCGCGTGAAGGGGACAAAACTCCTCAAGCCGGAGACCACCGCCGGAGCCCTCGACCTCGATGACCAAGCCCTCAAGGTCAAAGCCGCCCGCGATTTTGCCAAGCTCGATAAAATGGTCGCTATCGCCTACTCCCGTGTCTGCCGCCAGCAATTCATCCTCGATTATTTTGGGGAACGCGATACCGAGCCCTGTGGCCAATGCGACGTCTGCGCCTCTGGGCGCGTCCAGGTCATCCGAGAGGGCACCTCCACAGAAACCGAAACCACCCGCAAAGCTCTCAGTGCTGTGGCACGGATGTGCACTCGCCAAGAGGACGGATCATGGGCAGGACGTTTCGGGGCCGGACGGATTATCCAGGTCCTCATGGGCAGCCATTCGAAGGAAGTCCTCGACGCACGCCTCGATGAATTGTCCACTTACGGACTCCTGAAAAGTTTTTCTAAAAATTATCTGCATAACCTTTTTGATACCTTCAAAACAGCCGGACTCATCGAAAGCTCCGGTGGCCAATACCCCGTCGTCAACCTCACCCCCGATGGGGAATCCGTCATGCGCGGCAAGACCACCCCGCGCCTCTGCTGGCCCTCACTCCACGAAGCTCCTTCCCGCAGCAAATTGCCCGAGGCCTCCACTGGTAAAACCCCTGCCACTAAAAAAACAGTCTCTCCGGCCGGGAGCACTTATCAGGAGACCCTCCGCCTTTTCAAAACGGGGTCTACCCTCGCGCAAATCGCTAAAATCAGGGATATGAACCTGACGACGATCGAGGATCACATGGCCCGCCTGCTGGCGACAAAAGCCCCGGGCCTGAGTATCGACTCACTCGTCCCGCTCGAACGCCAAGGCATCATCCTCGCCAAAGCCCCGTCTGAAGTCACCACCCTGCGCTCGGTCAAAGAATTGCTCCCAGACTATTCCTACATGGAAATCAAATGCACCCTCGCCGCCCACGGGCGTTACCGACCCGTATAATACTCACTCCTGTTTACGCAAATCCCCGCGCTCTTCACAAATGCCGCGAAGGAAAAAAGCTTTGAGTACTTGCCTCTGGCGGGAAGTTTCTCGCGAAGGACGCAAAGTTTTTTCCCCGACTGGAGGGCCGAGATCCACCGCGTCCGGGCCGAACGGACAAATCCCACCCCCCGAGTTCCCTCGATCACGGTCGAGATTTTCTCGACCCACCCTATCACATCTTCGTTCGTGGTCTTGGTGACCTTCGTGGTGAATTTCCCCGTGCATAAAAAAACTTTGCGTCCTTCGCGAGAAACTCTTTTTCTGTAGGGCGACAGAGACCGTGACAAATTCTGGTTTTGTCCCTGAGTCTCGGACAAGCGGAAGCTTGTCCCTCCAGTCGGGAAAAAAACTCCGCCTCCCCTTGCTCCTTCGTGCCTTTCGTGACCTTCGTGGTGATTTTCCCCGCCCGTGGCAAGTGAGGGCCACTTGCCCTACACATTCTGCCCACCTAGCACTCATTACTCATTACAATGAACTTGTTTTTTTCTGTGGCGGCTGATTTTCAGGCCGTAGGCGCTCATCACGAGTCCCACCGCCATCATTACGTATGTCGAGGGTTCTGGAACTGCACCCGCTCCCATGGCGATGTATGTATTGGCACTGGTCTCGTAGGCCCAGCCCTCGAGGTTCAGCGTGAGAGTCGCCCCGGCACCGGATCCGCTCTGGGTCGTAGCCAGCTTGATGTATCCATACCTTTTCTGATTATCCGTATTGTCCAAGACATAGAACGGGATATAGGTCGGGTCTGCGCGCAAGTCGGTCGCAGTGCCCGGAGTTGCGAACGTTGTAGTGGTTAGTGAGGAAGCGTTTGCCCATTGATTTTCATCGATTATCGCAAAGTCGCTCCAGATTTGCCCGACACTCAGGGATTGTGCATAGTAGAGGCTGTTGATGATGCTGCGGTTCAAAAACGTGCGGGTGGGTGAGCCACTGAATTGATAGAAGTTCTCATTCCTAATACCGCCGAAGTTGAATTTGGCGATCAAGAAACTATCCGCGTTAGGGACGCTGAAGGTGTGGATCGTTGGCGCGCCGACTAAAGGTGTCGTCCCAAACGAATCGATGATGCTAATGTCGTTATAGACGACCGCTGCTGATGCTTGGGCGGCTGCCGCCATCACCGCGATGGAAAGCATGCGGCGAGTACTGAGGAGTGTGTTTTTAAGTTTCATATTTTTGGATGGTTTTTAAGTATTTAGCTGTCCCTTGTTTCTCTATCCCGATCTTTTAAACAAGGATCCAGTCTGCTTCCTTTTGCTCAGACAACCGCGCACCGGTAAAACCGAACGGGTTGAAAAATACAAAAAAAGAAAATAACCCCTGTGGTTATGATCTTTTTCTAAAGCGGCCAAAGAAGCCAATTAATTTTCCAAACAAAAACCTATCCAGAAGATCATTTTCATCTGATTTGATGCCCTGATACGTGCTCGGTGCTCGGTGCTCAGTTGTAGGCCGATCAAGCCCCATTGCCGAATGCCGTCTGGAGCAATTTGCACCACGAATATCACGAAGGGATAGAGAAGAGGGAATATGGATGGTCGAGATTTTCTCGAACGGCATGGCGGGAACCCCGAGGGCAGGATATTCTAGGTGCGAGGTGATCGGTGCTCAGTTGATAGGGCGACAGAGACCGTGACAAATTCTGGTTTTGTCCCTGAGTCTCGGACAAGCGGAAGCTTGTCCCTCCAGTCGGGAAAAAAACTCCGCCTCCTGCACCCCCCCTTTCGACTTTTAACTTCCGCCTCCCCCTGCTCCTTCGTGCCTTTCGTGACCTTCGTGGTGAATTTCCCCCGCCCGTGGCAAGTGAGTGGTCGCTTGCCCTATCACGACGGTCGACAGGGTTGATTTAATCTCGGGCAAACCTCTTCAAAAAATCTTCGTAGGCGAGGGCGATACCATCGCGCAGGGTGACGGAAGGAGCCCAGCCGAGGGCGAAGATTTTCGAGCTTTCGAGCAATTTGCGCGTGGTGCCGTCTGGTTTGGTCGTGTCCCATTCCAGCCGTCCCTCAAACCCCACGACGGATGCGACCGTCTCGGCGAGCTCTTTAATGGTCATGTCATCACCACACCCGATATTAATCGTTTCATTTACCTCATATTTTTCCATCACTACCAGACAAGCACGGGCGAGGTCTTCACTGTAGAGGAATTCCCTTTTGGGTGAACCGCTCCCCCAGAGGGTCACGGAATCCTTGCCAGCGGTTTTCGCCTCATGGAAACGCCGGATCATGGCCGGGAGCACGTGGGAATTCTGCAAATCATAATTATCCCCCGGGCCATAGAGATTCGTCGGCATGACGCTGACAAATTTACACCCGTATTGTTTCCAGTAGGCCTGGCACATTTTGAGGCCTGCGATTTTGGCAATAGCATACCATTCATTGGTGGGTTCGAGCGGCCCGGAGAGTAGCTCTTCCTCGCGGATGGGGATTTGGGGTTTTTTAGGGTAGATACAGGAACTACCCAAAAAGAGCAATTTGTCCACGCCGCTGCGGTAGGAAGCTTCAATAATATTATTCTGGATCTGGAGATTCATGTAGAGGAAATCGGCGGGATAAGAGCTATTTGCATTGATTCCGCCGACTTTTGCGGCCGCCACAAAGACATAGGACGGTTTCTCCTGTGAAAAAAAGTCGAAAACTCCCTTTTGATCCATTAGGTCGAGTTCTTCCCTTGTCCTGAGGAGCAAGTTGTTGAATCCGTCACCTTTAAGCACTTTTACCAAGGCACTACCCACTAATCCTTGGTGTCCGGCTACAAAGATTTTTGAATTTTTGTCCATCGACCGATTAAAACAGAATGATAGAATAATTGAAAGCGAGTTGACAGAAAAAGAGGCGTTAGGAATGATACAGTCTTCTTATGAGAAAATTTAATGGATTTCTTTGGTCATCATCTATCGCTTTGTCATGGTTATGGGGACTTGGCCTCTTTTTCTCCGTGCAAATCAGCATTATGTTCGGGCTTGGTGGCCTTTTGGGTTTTGTGATCCCGAATTCCCTCGGGTTGATCTTATTCGGATATTACACCCAAAAGATCGCCAAAAAGGAGGGGTCAGCCGATAATTTCTCTAATACCTTCATCAAACATTCAAAAAAATTCCGGGGCATTTTCCTCTTTTACCAGGTCGTCGCGGTCGCGCTCTGTGTTTTTGCGTTACTCAAATACGCCATCCTGCCGGTGCAAGTCTCTCTGATCGTTGTCGCCATTCTTTTTTTAGGAATCGCCTTATGGGTGGGTGACGAGTTCGACATTGCCGGGATAAAATTCATTCACGGGATTTATTTACTGGTGATCCTGCTGCTTTTAGGGGCTATTTACCTCTTCCGGGTCATGCCTGACTCGGATGCCTTTAGTTCTGGAAGTTTTTCCGAAGGGGTTTACCCGCTGAATACGGTCTTTTACCTGAGTTACATTATCCCGATTGTCATCGGGCTGATGGCGGGGCCATGGCTGGACCTGCAGCAGTGGCAACGGGCGATCCAGATCCACCGGGAGGGTGGCTCGATCTTCAAATGTTACATCGGTGGCGGGATCATCTTTTTCGGGTTAATCATTCTCCACGGACTCCTGGCCCTCTGGGTAAAATCCCAAATGGGTGCGGACTTTATCCCGCCCATGTCCAGCGGACTCGTGGAGGCGAAATCAATAATCACCTCCTATTTTGTCGCTAACTCCAAAGGTTCTTTGGCCTTTGGCTTGTGGTGTTACCTCGGATTCATCGCTCTCGCGATTATATCGACCTTGGACAGCGCCTACCTAGCCACAAAGTGGTACCTCTCGGAAAATATCAAAACCAGCCAGAATATCCTGTTAAATTTCCTTCCAAAAAGTCTTTTCACCTCACCGATTCCCCTCGCTCTTCTCGCTGGGATCGCGGGGGTCACTACGGCAGTGGCGCCAAACCTCGTCCCGGATATTCCCCCTTTCGAGCTGGAATATTTCATAGTTCTTTACGCCACGTTTTTTGTGGGGTTCACCGTGATCTTTTTTGCTTCCATCTATAATAATTTCCACCTGCAGAAATCCCTGATGCCGGTTTTCTCCGTTGGATTAGTGGCCATAGCGATTTTTGCCCTAGGCTACTTTAGCGGGGGTCAACATGCCTGGCTGATGATTGTGGCCTCGGCCCTGCCACTGGTTGTCGGATTGATCCTCGTGGCGAAAAACCAATTGATCCCGATCGGGGAAATGAAAGATAAACTCGTGGAGTTTAAAGAGAACGTTTCCAAGGAGGTCGCTACCTTGGCCACCCAGACTCTTACGCCCTCCGCCCCCGTCAATACCGGTGTCGTCACACCCGTTGGCACACCCGGTTCATCGACATTCTTCGACGGGAAATGGTTCTGCTACACTTTCACCACGACTTACTCGGACACAAATTCCGTGGGTAATGTCTATTTTGCGTATTACGCCATCTGGGTGGGTAAGACACGGGAGCTTTTCTTTGCCTATGTCATGCCGGAGTTCGATGTTAAGAATACGGAGTATTTCATCCTGACCCGTGAGTTCAACCACAAGTTCGTGCGCGAGACCAAAGAATTCATGAAAGTTTTTGTCAAAATCCGTGTCTCGGGTTTCAATCGGAAATTCGTCACGATGGAGCACCAGATCGTGGATACGGAAGGTCATACTATCGGCAAGGGTGAACAGTCCCTGATGTTTGTCTCTGCGAAGGATTATAAACTACAGGATATTCCCCCTACGGTACTTTCCTCCTTCATGCCCTATACCTAGACCGCATGCACCCGCTCAGACAACCGCCGGATATTTCCATCACAAAAAAAACCGGGGTTGTTTATTGTTTTTTCCTACTTTTGCCTCCATGGATTTGGGTTTGTCTTGACCGGAGGGTATGGCCTTGGGACCAGGCTGACTACGGGTATTATTCGATCTGGCTCTGGAAATATTTCATCACCTCCCCTTTAGACTGGTGGGATGCCATGATGTTGACCCTGCGCCTGAAAACGCCAGGACTTCCTTGGCTTGCGCAATTTGCTACACCCCTCGGCGACCTCACGGGAAACCATGATCATGTCTTCCTCACCATCATCATTTTGATATCGGGTATTTCCCTGTATTTTATCTGGTCGAGCGCCCGCACCCTTTTCCCCGGAAACCAACCTCTGGTCTTCCTTTGCCCTTTGATCGTCGCCGCCAGCCCGCTTTTTCTCGGGATGAACCAGCAGTTTTTGGTGGAGGCCCCCCAAATGATGGCCGTATGCTGGCTCATTTATATCTTGAGCCGCATGGATCAATGGCCCATCCGCCGCATTTTCTGGCACACCGCCGCAGCCACCCTCTGGGGATGCCTGATGAAAGTCACTTTCCCTGTTTATTCGATTATTCCCCTCATCTCTATTGCGTATCATTTATTTTCGGTCATTCGTAGAAACCCCCGGCAATGGTCGCAAGGAAAGCTTTACGCCCTTGATTATGCCGTGATGATATTTACGGTCTTAACCGGATTCCTCGGTGCTTTCTGGATAACCAAAAATCTCGAAAGTTTATGGTTATTTGTCCAGATCACCGCTCAGGCAGAAACGGGTGCTATCTACGGGTCAGCCGGATCTTTCCTGGATAAAACAGGCTTTTGGTTGAATGCCATTGGCAAATGTTACTTCACCGGAAATACGATAATCATCTTTGTTTTGCTCGTTATCATTTTGATCTTTCTCCAGCGTAAAAATATAAAGTCACGACTCCACAAGCGCTGGAAAAACCATCAATCCCCGGCATCCTCTCCTATTTTTCGAGTTTGGATGATGAGTATGGCCTCCTTTTTATTCGCGCTTGTGACCCACTCTTCACAGGCCAATGAAATGAGCCGTTTCCTGACACCTATCCTTCCCTATGCCTGCTTTTTGATTGCAGGATTTGTGTACTTCCTCAAGGGCCGTCTCCCCGCCTATTGCCTGCTGGCCTTGTTTTTCATCCAATACATCTACATCCAAGCCTATTCCTTTAATCAATATCCTGGGTCAAAAGGGGTAGGCGAATACCCTTTGAGACTCGAGCGCAGCGACGAAAAGAAAAAGGAAATCATCAAGTTAATCAATATGACCGCCGCCCAGCCTGAATGTGCAAAGCGGTGGATTATGGTCGGTTGCTCGGTGCCATCATTGAGCCGGAGTACCTTGAATTATTACCTGCTCCAAAATCAATCTGCTCGGGCTCAGGATACCCTTATCCTTTCTTATGACTTCGGTGAAAATGACCTGCCCAGATTACTCAGGCAAATCAAAGCCAAACGCCCAGTTTATTTTATTACCGTACCATCTGCATCCATCCCCAAAAACATGCCAGCGGGATTAAACCTGATCAGCCCGTCATTACTCAGCGCGATCGAGTCCAGCCCTTGGTATCAAAAACAGGCCGGTGCACCCTCTCCGAATATTCTGATTTATAAAATCCGGGATGAATCATACTTGCCCTCAGGCAATTTGCATAAGTGAAAATCCACGTTAATTTGGAAACTATGGATTTTACTGTTTGCTGGTTCCGGCGCGATCTACGCCTGTATGACAATGCCGCTTTCTACCATGCACTCCGTGCCGCCTCAAAGGCCGGGGCAAATTGTGTCGCATTTTTCTGCTTCGACCGGGAGATACTCGACCGATTACCCGACCGCGCCGACCGCCGGGTGGAGTTCATCTGGCAATCCATCCAAGAAATGACGGAAACCCTCAAAAAACACCACAGCGGAATTGTTGTCCGTTATGGAAAGGCCTCCGAGGCAGTCCCGGCATTCCTCGCGCAACTTGCGCAGAAAGGCAAAATCCTCTCCATCCACACAAATCATGATTATGAACCGCGCCGGATCAAGCGCGACAAACATATCCGGGAATATTGTACGGGCGCCGGAATTCCATTTTTCTCTTACAAAGACCATGTCATCTTTGAGAAGGAGGAAGTCCTGACCAAGGCTGGAACACCCCAGCGGGTTTATACCCCTTATAAAAATGCTTGGTATATGAAGCTTGATGAAAATAAAAGTTTTTTCCTAAAGGCTTATCCTACCTTGGAAAAATTCTCGAATGCCTTAGCTCCTATTCAATCACTCCCCGAGAGCAGCCCTTACAATACACTCCATGACATCGGGTTCGAGCCCACTGACCTCCAGCTCAAGGGAGGAACTGCTGAAGGACAAAAACTTTTTACGGAATTTCTGGCCCGGATCGACCGTTATGGGGAACTGCGTGATTGGCCAGCCAAAAAAGGGGTCAGCACCCTCTCGACCCATCTTCGTTTTGGCACCCTCTCGATTCGTGAACTCGTCGGCACCGCCCTCGCCCGTGACAGTGCGGGCGCAAAAAAATGGGTGGATGAACTCGTCTGGCGGGAATTCTATAACGCCATCCTTCATTTTTTCCCTAAAACCCAGCAGCACGCCTTCCGCCCGGAATTCGAGTCTGTCGAATGGAACGATCCGGATCAAGACACGGCGGTCGCCGCGCAATTTGCGGCGTGGTGCGAAGGCCGGACGGGTTACCCCATTGTGGATGCAGCGGTGCGCCAGCTGAACCAGACCGGGTTCATGCATAATCGTTTACGCATGATTACAGCGAGTTTCCTCACTAAAGACCTGCATATCCACTGGAAACAGGGGGAACGTTATTTCGCACGCAAGTTACTCGACTACGATCTGAGCCAGAATCTCGGGGGGTGGCAGTGGAGTGCGAGCACCGGGGCGGATGGTCAGCCATACTTCCGCATTTTTAACCCCGTGAGCCAAGGTCAGAAGTGGGACCCCGAGGGGACATTCGTTCGTCAATATTGTCCCGAACTGGGCAAATTGCCTGACAAATATATTCATTGCCCTTGGGAAGCTTCTTTATCCGTTCAAGTGGAAGCAAATTGCACGATCGGCAAAGATTACCCGTTCCCCATCGTTGATCACGACCGGGAGCGGCTTATCGCCCTTGAACGCTTCAAAAAAGCCAGCAAAAACGGTCGCGCGGTTTAGTTCTCCAGCAAAATCCGTTTCATATGGCGGACTTGGACGAGCTTCGGCAGTGGCCTGACCGTCTGCCCTGAAAGAACCCTCTTCCTGAAATCTTTAGGGGAGAGACCATAGGCATCCTTAAAGGCTTTTGAAAAATGGTAGGCACTTGAAAACCCGGTCTCTTCGGCAATTTGTTTGATATTGTGTGTATTACGAACAAGGCGCAAGGATGCTTCCTCGAGGCGGATATGGCGGATCGCCGTCAATGGCCCCATCCCGAAATGCTTCATGAAATGCCGGTAAAGCTGGGCCCGTGAAACACCCGAATGCCTGGCGAGCTCTTCCAAGCTCGGCAAATGCAAAACCCCATCCTCCCATTTGCGGCGGGCATAACGCAAGGTCGAGATGATCGCATCAGGATACGCCTGCCCGACATCCTCGGCGGCATCAGCCACCCCCGAGATAAAAAGTGCCATAAGATATGTCACTGCCATTGAGATTTGCTTTGGGTTCTTTTTGTCGCCTTGACCAATCATCCAGAGGATATGCCGGAAAAAAGGTTTGAAAATATCATTTTCCTCCATCGTACGGATCAGAGGGATATCCTTATCGGGGGGGAAATATTCACGTCCGTGCGCAAATGAAAAGATAAAGTAGGCATGGCGGCTCTGCTTTTTCTCATCCCAAAAAAACGACTGCACCGTCCCCGGTTTCATCAAGCAAAGGCTATTCTCCGGCGTTTTATATTTTATCCCGTCGACCTCCCAAACCACGTCTCCCTCCATAATCCAGACAAATTCATAGTTCGTGAAAAGATGGGGCCCGAAAACATCACCCGGCTGGTACAGAGCGATTCCCGCTCCATACGTCTGGATATCAAACTCGGGGATTCTTTTTTTAATCGTAGAGGGAGATTTTGACATTAATGAATATTTTATATATGTTTTTGAGTATTTTTGCCATTCCAAAAAATTTTCCTGATTATATCTTGTATCATCCCTCAAAAAACCATGAACCAAATACACTCCAAAAATCCGGACGCGGGTGCCTTCTCATCCTGCTGCCAAATGATCATCTGTCTTTTGGGCTAAACTCCGCACCGAAAAACTTTTCACTAAACAAACACTCTTTTTTAAAAAAACTATTCTATGGAAACGATTAAACCAAAATACCAAAAAAACGCTAAAATCAACTGGTACAGGACCAAGGTCGATAAAAAGGTCATGAGCGCACTCATAAAACAAGATAACTGGCATGGCTTCATGCAAGTCGGCTTGCAACTCGGCTTTTTTATCGCCACAGGGCTCTTGGCATACGCGGCATTCCTGAATATCCAAATGACCAATTGGTATTGGGCTATCCCCCTCCTCTTATTGGCTCTTTTTGTCCACGGGACCCAAGGGCCCTTTTTGGGCTTGGTTGCTATTCACGAGCTTTGCCATAAGACCCCCTTCAAATCAAAATTATGGAATGAATTTTTCCTTAAGGTTTATTCCTTCCTCAGCTGGAGCGACCCTATTTGGTTCCGCCCCAGCCATGTCAAACACCACCAAGTCACCGTACATAGTGACTACGACGGGGAGGTTACGCTTCCGCAGTCTTTTAACTTCCGCAACTGGCCATTCTGGTTAGGCATCCTCGCCATCGATCCCCGCACCCCCTACAATATCATTAAAGCAACGATAAGCCGGGCAAAGGGAATTGTGGACGGGGATTGGAATAATTTCGTCCTGCCAGAGGAAGATAAAAAAATGCGCAAGGACTATGCAAATTGGGCCCGGTTCCAGCTGATTGGACACCTTGTTTTAGCCACCCTCTTTATCGCCACGGGGAATTGGTTTCTGATCCTCGTTTTTAACTTCGGCTCAATGTATTGCACGTGGCTGGGATTTTTATGTGGATCGCCCCAACATTATGGTATGTCCCCAAATGTTCCCGACTTCCGCCTCTGTTGCCGCACTTACACTTGTTCCTGGCTCCCGGGTTTCCTTTACTGGAATATGCAATACCACATCGAGCATCACATGTATCCCGGAGTCCCTTTTTATAACCTGCCCAAACTGCGCAAGGCCATCGAGCACGATCTGCCTCCCGCCCCGCACGGCCTTTGGGCGACCTGGCAAGGAATCCTCGACATCCATAAAAAAACAAAAACCGATCCCTCTTATCAATTCATTCCCCGCCTTCCCCAAAGCAAAGGAGAATTCGTGGACGACCTAGTTCTGGAAAATGAGGCCTCTTTGACCGCGTAAGCCGATCCCCGCCCGCTCTGGGGAAGAAAAAAAATCGACATAGCCCGTAATCCCGTGCAAATTGCGCACTAATGAATTACGAGGAACTTTACGACGAAGCCAATGGCGAAGTGGCCGTAGGAAATCTGGAGCAGGCAACCACCCTTTACCGCCAGTCCGTGGAGTTAAATCCCGGGTTTATCGACGGATGGCAATCCCTTGCCATGGCTTATATTAAAACCAACCGCCCCAAAGAGGCAGTGGAAGCCGCTAAAATGGCCGCCCACCTAGACCCAAATACCCAAGTAACTTGGACCACCCTCTCCCTTGCCTATAATAAAGATGGGAATATTGAAAAAGCCGAAATGGCCGGGGCCAAAGCAAAAGTCATCTCTTGGGGCGGGAAAGTCGCCCAGGACGGGGAACATTTCCCTTTAGCCGAACTTTAAAAAAGTTAAAAAAAAATATTTAATCAAAGGATCATCCCATGCCCGTGACAAAACTCAATCACACGCGTTACCGCGTCAATGACCTGGAAAAAACCGTTCACTTCTACAAAGATGCATTAGGCCTGATCGAGACCCACCGCCATAAATCCCCACGCGGCTCCGAGTTATGTTTCCTGAAAGCCCCGCATAGCGAAGAGTTAATCGAATTATGTTATTTCCCCGCCAGTGGCCCCGTCGCAGTCCAAGCCGACCTGACCCATCTGGCTTTTAATGTGGATGATATCGTCGCCTTTGAAAAAGAGGTTAATGCCAAGGGTTATCAATTCTCTGACGGCCCGACACAATCTTCCACAGGGACAATCTTCGCTTTTCTGGATGCCCCGGAGGGTTATGAAGTCGAAATCATCCAAAAAGCGGTCGTTGCCTAATGCATTTCACAAATCTCACTGGCGGAAATGAAATCGGGTCAAATTGTTATCTCCTAGAGATGTCAGGGGTGAATATCCTTTTGGACAGCGGGCTGCATCCTAAAAAAGACGGAAAACAAGCCCTGCCCAGGTTCGATATTCCGGATGCCGATGATCTGGACTATATATTCATGAGCCATTGTCACATGGACCACTTGGGGGCATTACCCGTGGCCCAACGCATCTTCCCATCGGCTGAAGTATATATGACGGAACCTTCCGCCGAACTTTCCTCGATCATGCTGCATAATTCCTGCAATATCATGATGAAAGAAAGGCAGAGGAGCGGGATCACTGACTATCCCCTTTTCACTCACCGGGAGATCGACCGTCAGGAAAAATCATGGCGGCCACTACGCATGAATCGCTCTTGGGACCTCCAGAGGCGGGGGCGGAACGAAGTAATCCAGGTAACCCCCCTCAATGCAGGGCATGTCCTTGGCTCAGCCTCCTTTCTTTTTGAGTCGGGTCACGAACGCGTGCTTTATTCGGGCGATATTAATCTCGCCGATCAATCGCTCATGAAAAAGGCTGACTTGTCCGGGGTCGGCCCTCTGGATACATTAATCATCGAGGGTACCCGCGGTCTCACGGACTCAAGCGGGGAAAATTACCGTGAAGGGGAGATCCAACGACTGGCACAAGCCCTGAACAAAATCCTCGAGAAAGGCGGCAATGTCTTACTGCCGTGTTTCGCCCTAGGTAAACAACAGGAAGTCATCGGCATCCTGCAGACACTCATGACCTCCGGAGCATTGCCGGATTACCCGGTCATGATCGGGGGCATGGGTAAACAAATCTCACTGGTTTATGACTTATACCGGGAACATGAAACCCGGCTGATGGATTCCTTCTCGATTTTTGAGCATTTCCAGCCGGAGATCATCCCCCGGGACCGCACCACCTGGTGGAAAACCGATCGCCCCACGATCTTCGCCATCTCAGCGGGCATGCTCACGGAAATGACTCCTGCTTATACGGCGGCGGAATATTTTATTACCCAGCGCGACCACGCCATCTTTTTTGTGGGTTACGTCGATTCCGAAACCCCGGGAGGCATACTTTTAAAGGCATCAAAAAATAAACAACCCGTGATCCTCGGTGAGGCCGGAGGCAAACCCCAAGACATCCTTTGCCATGTAGATCAATTTGATTTCACGGCCCACGCCCACCGGAATGATATCATGGGACTCATCAAGACGCTCAAACCGCGTAATACCATCCTGGTCCACGGCGACCTGCGCTCCCTTCAATGGTTCGAGCAGGAACTTAAGGCCAACGGTTTACCATCGACCCTTCCCGAAAATACCAAACGCCTGGAATTCTAACCGGCTGGGAATATTTTGTTCATTTTTTATTGAACAAATCGAATAAACTGATAGGCTCAGGGTCATGGCGGCCCTGAACAGAATCACCCCTCCTCCTGTCGAGCGTGCCCGCATTGCCTTAAGCGACCTCGAAAAAGAAGTAGTGGAGGTTTTTGTCAAACTCGCCCAGGTGGCCGCATTACCAAAATCTCTGGGGGAAATCTATGGTCTCCTTTACATCTCCAAAGACCCACTGGCCATGGACACGATTATGGACCGCCTCAGCCTGAGCAAAGGAGCCACGAGCCAGGGGCTCAAGGAACTCCGAAATTTCGGGGCCGTGCGTGCGGTTTATATCCCCGGAGACCGCCGGGACCATTACACCCCCGAGACAGAGCTCAAAAAGCTAGTATCCGGATTCCTCAAGGAACAGCTCCAACCCCATGTGGAAGGGGCCGAATCAAAACTGGCCCGCCTGGATCAACTGGTCAAAGAAGCCCCCGCGCAGGAAAGAAAATTCTACCAACACAAAATCGAGAGGCTTCGTGGCTGGCACAGCAGGGCAGGCAAACTCATGCCCTGGGTTTTAAAATTTCTCAAGGTCTAAACCATGGTCGCCTTTAATTTTACAAACGATTTGCCTTGGTTCTGCCTGAGAACGCAGAATAAACATGAGCATATTGCCGCGGGATTCCTCAAAACCATTTCCGGGGTGGAGGTGTTTGCCCCGCGCATTCAATACCGCAAAGCCACGAGCCGGGGCGCACGGGTTTTTGTCGAGGCTCTTTTCCCGGGTTATATCTTTGCCCAGTTTGATCCGGCCCCGCTACTGACGATGATCCGAAGCGGCCACGGGGTGTCTGGTATCGTCCATTTCGGAGGGAAATACGCGACAGTCTCCCCGATGATTATCGAGGAGCTGCGGCTCCATATCGGCACCACCGAAATCAAGCAAGTGGAGTCATCCTTTCAGATCGGTGATGAAGTAACGATTAATGAAGGGGCTTTCAAAAGCTGCCGGGCCTTAGTCTCGTCTCTGATCCCTGCTAAGGACAGGATACGGATTCTTTTTGAGTTCTTAGGCCGCCCGATGGAGGTCGAAGTTCCCACCCGCGAAGTCACGGCCCGTTTTATTCATCCTTTATCCGAGGAAGGGGACTCTTCCCGGATTGAAGGCCTGACAATACATTCGGAATAAGGCAGACCATCCCCAGCGATGAGATAACCGCCACTAGGTTTAATATCATACTCTGCCCATGCACTTTGCGGAATTCCTCCTTCCGCAGCGGATCCACCCGGTAAGCCTTGGCCTTTGGCAGAATATAAAAATAATTCACGAGCCCTGAGAACATCAGTAAAAAACAAAATAACAAGGTCATTTTCTGGAACAAAATTCTTTTGTGTAACACCAAAACGAGAATCACGAGAATGAGGGCGGGTGAGAGGATTTGCACCGCAAAATAAGCCGGAAAAAGGGAACCTGTAATCTCCCCGGCCGTTTCTTTAGGGAATTTGGAAAAAACCACGGGAGCCACAATAAAACTCATGAACAACCCGCTGCCTGTGACCAAGCAGGCCAAAACTAAATAAAAGAATTGTGCAGCCTTTGTTTTCATTGGTCTCAGGGAGTGGCCGCAGGATATTTTGTTTTTAAGTCATATTCTAATGCCTGTAGGGCATCGACAAAAGCGGGGAATTTTACCTTGGTACTGGCACTTCTGATTTCAGACAATACAGTTTGTGCAGAATCGGCATCAGAGACTGCCGCAGCCTTTTTCTTGATTGAATCAAAGAGGGTGGAATCTGCTTCAAATTTTTTGCCGTAACTATCGATCTCTTTCATCCAGCCCTCATTCACCGGAAAAGTACGGGACAATTTAAAAAGCTCCAGAGCCCTGTCGTAATTTGATACAGCCAGCGCCTTCATCGCCAGATAATAGGCGCTCATGTGTGCGATATCCTTATTCTGTTGGAGTATCCAGTTATTCTCGTCCTGGACCGGACGCCGCGTGGTCACTGCCTTAATCATTTCCCTCGTCAGGTTTGGCATGGTGACTTTTGAGGGAAGGGTCGCCTCGTTGCCGGCATTATACGTTTTGATCAGGGCATCCACTTTGGATTGATCGGCCAAGCCATAACCAGCAGCCATCATCTGGAGTGGTATCCACTGGGAAATGGGATTAGCCGGATCAACGGGTAATTGGGCCTGTAATCGTCCAAGCTCCTCCAAAGCCTCGGCAAATTGCCCTTCGGAAAGATATTGATTCGATTTATCCCAGGTTTCCTGTTGTTCGGCATTTATTTTACTCTGCGTCACCATCAAGGGTTTGACCTCACTTGTCGGGGATTCAATTCCGAAAAGTTTTTTATAATTCAACCCGACAAAAGCAATCAACCCGACCACAATAACAAACATTCCGATAACCCCCCATAATATATAAGGATTTTTATCGAGTTCGTCGTTTAATTTAAAATCTGCTTTGACAGTCGCCAAGGGATTTTGGAAACGGTGCTCGATTTGTTCCCGTGCGTAGTTCAAGTGCTGGATGAGCTCGTCGTAACTATTATAACGTTCATACGAGTTTTTATTGAGCATTTTATTGATCACATAAGCCGTCTCGTCAGCTACATGCGGGGCGAAAGCGTGTAAAGACACTGCTTGGGATTTCATATGCTTCGAGACGATCTCCGCAGCATCCTCCCCTTCAAAAGGAGGACGACCTGCGATAGCATGGAAAAGTGTCGCCCCTAAACTATAGATATCACTGCGGAAATCCTCTTGTCCCCCGCTGAGTTTTTCCGGGGATATGTAATAGGGTGTACCCCAAATCTCCTGGGAAGTATTCCCCCCCACGACTGTGGCCAGACCGAAATCCACGAGCTTTGCCTGCATGTGATCGTCGAAAAGAATATTCCCCGGTTTAATATCCCGGTGGATCAAGCCTTTCTCAAATGCCGCCTGCAAGCCCGATGCAATTTGCGCGCCGATCAGGAGGACATCTATCTCAGTGATCCGCCCTTCCTTATCGATCCTCTCGTCCAGATTACCTTTTTCCATGAGCTCCATGGCTAGGTAATATTGCCCCTCATCCTCACCGAATGAATAAATCTGCACCACATACGGGTGGGTCACCATGGCTGCCGCCCGTGCTTCACGGGCAAAATTCGTAATAAACTGCTGGTCAGTAGCCAGCTCCACCTTGAGGAGCTTTACCGCGACCACACGCTGTAATGATGTATCTACGGCACGATAGACCGTTCCTTGTCCACCTGCTCCGATAATGGAAATGATTTTATAGTTGGCGATGATTAAAGGTACGAGGTTTTCGTGGTTACAAATCGGACAGGCCACCCGGCAAAGGGGTTCGATCCCTTCCACCGACAGCAAGGTATTACACTGGATACAATTTATTTCAGTAACGTGTTGCGCCATGTAGGAAATAAGCTAACAATTGCACCTGTGTCGTACAATCATCTATTTGGAGAAAAGTGAAGATATTCGAAATCATCGTCGAGCAAGGCCAAGGGGGGCAAAGAATGGATATCTTCTTACCTTCGAAAATCCCCTATTCCCGTTCATTTCTCCAGAAATGTATCAAACAGGGTTTGGTCACGATCAATGACAAACCCTGCACGGCCAGCCGGATGCTCTCCACGGGAGACCGTGTCTGCACAAAAATCCCTGATCCCACGCCCCTTTCTATCCAGGCGGAGGTTATCCCCCTGGAGATCCTCTATGAAGACTCTGATTTGATCGTGATTAACAAAGCCTCCGGCATGGTGGTCCATCCGGGTGCGGGAAATTGGGAACACACCTTGGTAAACGCCCTGCTGGCCCATTGCGGAAAATCATTATCCGGAATCGGGGGAGTCGAAAGACCGGGCATCGTCCACCGGCTCGATAAAGACACCAGCGGCTGCCTGATCGTGGCCAAAAACGATCTGGCCCATCAAAACCTGGTCAAGGCCTTCCAATCCCGGAGCCTCGAAAAAGTTTACCGTGTCTTGGTCTGGGGCCGGGTAAATCCTGACCGTTTCGATATTGACCTGCCCATCGGACGGCATCCGAATAACCGCCAGAAAATGGCGATCGCCCAATCCGGCGGTAAGAACGCCCTCACCCACGTCTCTGTCCTGAAAAGATTCACCCATTATTCCTACTTGGAGTGCCGGATATCGACGGGGCGCACCCATCAGATCAGAGTCCACCTGTCATCACAATCCCACCCGGTCCTGGGCGATAAGCTCTACGGGAAAGCCAAGCTGAATAATCCTTATGCAAATCCCGACAGGCAAATGCTTCACGCTTTCCGGCTAGCTTTTGACCATCCACGCACCGGAAAAAAGCTGGAATTTATCGCTCCACTGCCGGGAGATTTTTTGACTATATTAGGCGACTTGTCATGAGCGAACCTTTCTCCCGCGGTGTCGATGCCGTCATTGATTATTTGCAGAAACTCAAAAACGAAGGTGAAACACATGTGGAAGTCTCGCGTGCGACGCTGAAATCCCTTTCCCTCGCCCCGGCAGCTCCGGCGCCTGCCTCAGGCACACCCTCCGCCCTCCCTGTGGACACCACGCGTCCGGAGTTAAAAACCAGCATCACCCCTCCTTCCCTTTCAAAGACAACAGCGGGCACTGCCCCGACTCCGAAATCACCGGAGCCCGCCGAAACATTTGGCCCCATACTTCCCCCGGGTGAAAAGGAAATCGAATTCGAAAAATTAAAACAACGGGTTTTGAGTTGCCAAATCTGCCCGCACCTAGCCAGAAGCCGTAAACAGGCTGTATTCGGTACCGGCACGATCCATGCGGCACTCATGTTCGTCGGCGAAGCCCCCGGGGCCGATGAGGATGAACAAGGGGAGCCCTTCGTTGGCCGGGCGGGACACTTACTCACTAAAATGATCCAGGCCATGGGCCTCCAGAGGGATGACATTTATATCGGCAATATCCTCAAATGCCGTCCCGACATGCCGGCAGGGTCGACAGGGAATCGCCCGCCCACCGTCGATGAAATCGCGAACTGCCGTCCGTATATCCTTTCCCAAATCGACATCATCCGGCCAAAGGCACTTGTCGCCTTGGGTTCATCCGCCGTCAAAGGACTCTTGGGCCTGGACACCGGGATAGGCAAATTGCGCGGGAAATGGCTGGATTTCCGGGGTATTCCTACCATGCCCACCTATCACCCGAGTTATTTGCTCAGGAAAGCGGGACCTTCAGGAATTGCCGAAAAAAGAAAAGCTTGGGAGGATCTCATGATTGTCATGGAAAAGCTCGAAATGCCCATTTCCGAAAAACAAAAAAATTACTTTTTAAACGCCCTTTAGCCCAAACCCCTATGGACTCCTCAAACACCCTCTACAATGGCCTGATCGAAGTCATGTTCTACGACACTGACGCCGGGGGGGTCGTGCATAATATCGCTTACCTACGTTTTGTGGAATATGCGCGCACAAAACTCGCCGCCCAGCTGGGCCACGATATCAAGACATGTGCCGAAGAAAATATTTTCGCCGTCGTCGTGCGCACGGAAATCGACTACATCAAACCGGCTAAACTCGGCGAATCCCTCACCATTACCTCGACACTCTCGGGCGCCGACCGTGTCCGTTTCTACATCACCACAGAGATTTTCAGACCTACCGACGGGAAAAAAATCATCCGTTGTTATCAAACCCTGGCCCTCTTGAAAATGCCTGAGGGTAAAGTCCTGCCGGCACCGAAAGATTGGGTCGGATTCTTTAGCCCAAAGGAATAACCGGATCCCCCCCCCTATGGACCCCCTTTCATTTGAAACTCAAAAATATGTCCAAAGCGCGCTCGGTTACCATGAGCTCGGACTCCACGAAGACAGCTTGGCCGAGCTCGATCAGGTAAATGCCCTCGAGCAAAAAACCACGGGACTGATCCTTTTCCGGGCGCAGATCCTAAATGCCCTCGGTGAATATCCCCGGTCTGTCGAGCACCTGCGCCAATACGCAGCAAATTGCGCGGACTCGCAGGAATACCCTATTTTACTGGCTTACGCGACCCGTCGGGCACACTCCTTGGAGGAAGCCAAAAGGATCCTCGAAGATTCCCTCACCCGGTTTTCTAAGGAACCCCTCATCCATTATAACCTCGCCTGTTACCAAGCGCAGCTGGGACAATTTGCCGAATCAATCACACTCTTGGAGTCCGCGATTGACCTCGATCCACAATACCGTGGCCTCGCCCAAAAAGACCCCGACTTCCTCCCGCTTAAAAACGAAACCGATTACCTTAATCTCATGGGCGATTAACGGGCGCAATTTGTTTGGGCTAATTCAACTTCCAGGCATTCACCCAGACTTTACCCGTTTCTTTGGCTTTGAAATCTTTGATCAAGCTTTCCTGGATACCGGGCAAATGCATCGCCCCATAAAAAACGGCGATATTCTTTTTCCCGGACTTTAAGGCAGTTTCAATCGCTTCGACCACCTTCTGATTTCTTTCCTCCAGAATAATCCTGAAATACTCGCGCCTTTTTTTCGCGACATCATCCTCACCGGCCAAGGCCGCATCTAGGTCCATACGGATAATCATTTCGGCCATGAGATTCTTGATGATATTGCGGGTCACGGAGGACTCTTCCTTACCGGACTTTACTCCTCTGACAAATCCTTGGAGCATCGGGATCACCGGGCGGATGAATTGTTCCTCAGGCAAAAGGTAATCCACCCCGGCCGTGTCGAGGTGTTTTTCAAGCTCTTGATAACTCATATCCGGATAAACAAAGTTTCGCTTCCGGAAATCAATTTCATCCATCTGCCCTTTGAGGCCGAGTCCCGTGGCAAGTGCGTCATACAAATCATGGACCTCCTCGACGCTCGCCCGCTTGGACTCCTGCTGGGCAAGGAGATTTGCCGGAAAGGGCGGAGTCCGGAGTGAGCGTGTCCCGTATTTATCACCCGCCCCGATTCCTTCCATTAATACAGCATCATACTTTTCAAAGCTTTTTTGTAAAAAGCTGTAGAACTCAGGATCAGCAATATGCACCGCCGCATAAAATGTGATACGGGCTTTGTATTCGTGAATCTCATACTCCGTGACGGACATTTGCAGGTGACGGCGACCTCCCTCGGTCGCGATCCGCATAAAATTCATTTGGGGTGCGGCGAGTTTACTCGTCCCATCTGTCGGAGCGGCGTCTGTGCCGGCACCATTCACAGGGGCACAAACCATTAAAAGTGTCAGGACCAGTCCGAGTCGATTCAAATTCTTTAACATAGGATTATCTTACACCATGTATCATGATTTTAAAATTTATCATTCCAAGCAGGATTCGCATACCGCGATTTTTCCAAATCCTGTACCATCGATTTTTCGGCGGGTGTCAGTGAGGAATCTCTGATCTCCAGACTAAAACGCCGCGCAATTTGTTTCGACAAGGCAAGGGCCAGACTCATCCTCTCCCCGGCAAAATGCACACTCCCCTGATGGAGGAACCCTTTTGATGTCCTCTTCTGGGCGCCCCCCGCTATTTTCACACCACCGGCTAATACATCATACTTCTCATATCCGACAAAACATTCCCCCGTGCCACCTTTCACACAACAATCGGCCAGCACACATTTCACCCCCACCTCCTCCAGAGCACACCTGAGGCAATCATGGATCCCCTCGTAAGCCTCTTCCGCACTAGTCCGGGCAAAATCATGCGCCACCGGAAAAACCACAGAAAAGGTGAAGTCATCCCCGTGGCTGACGATGCCCCCGCCTGAACTGCGCCTGACAAAATCAACGCCGGGGGGGACTTGGGCTTTTTTACTGAAATAACCGATACTCACACATTTTTGGTCCCATTCGTAGGCCCGTAGGACTGGCTGGAGGGCCTGACTCAGTAAAGCCTCATCTACCGCCATATTAGTGGCGTGCGACTGTGGCCCATCGAGAATCAAACGGAGGACGGGCGGCAGCATGGAGTCTTTATCGTTTTTCTTTTAATACTGCCGCGTAAGACTGGTAGAACTCCTCTTGCTCGATCAAGGCCCGTTTAATCAGGGTCTGGAACTGGGGCAAATCACCCGAAAACACGGTGAGATTTACACTAAAAATAAACCCGCTCATCCGGTCGGCTGAGGAAATCGAATCCCCGACAAGGACAATCATTTGATTACGCCTTTGGCTCATGGGCATTTTCTGGAAAACTTTCAGGATCTGGTTATCTTCAAGATTCGCCCCGGTGAAATTCTCCGCGATCACCACCACATTATAAGTTTGGCTTTGGATTTTATTAATAATGTCTTCAATAAAGACTCCCGTGTGGATTTTAAAGCCCAGATCAGTGAGTGCCCCGAGGATGACATTCTGCCACTCCATATTATCCATGCAGACAAGGGCGGATTTATCGTTGATATCGAAAAACTGGGGTTGGGCTGTGGATGCGTCTAACACGGGGGACAAGCTAACACTTCCCACCTCCTTGAACAAGTCGAAATAATGAAGAATTCGCCCCCGCGAATTGCCTCATAAGTTATGACACCGGGGAGAGGGAAGGTGGGCGGGGTCAAAAAGAACGTTGACTCAAAAGAAATGACACCGGAACAAAGGAGTCA
>JAWXBN010000121.1 GCA_034440155.1 Verrucomicrobiota bacterium
CATTAAGACCCTTAGATAAAGACAACGCCGGGAGAAATTTAAAGAAAAATCGATGGCCATCGTTCCCCAAGAAATTATCCAGAGGATTCTGGACGCAAATGACATTGTCGATGTCATCGGCTCCTACGTGCCTTTGAAACGGGCCGGGGTGAATTTTAAGGCGTTGAGCCCCTTTAAAAAGGAGAAAACCCCCTCGTTTATTGTCTCCCCTCAGAAACAGATATTTAAGTGTTTCGCCAGTGGTAATGGGGGTGGCGTGATCCGATTTGTCCAGATGTATGAAGGGGTGAGTTTCGGGGAAGCCTTAAAGATCCTCGCGGGCCGGGCGGGTATCGAGATTCCCCGCCAATTTTCCCCAAACGAAGGGGCGGCTAAGGAAGAGGATACTTTTAAGGATATCCTCTACGAGATCCACGAGAAACTCTCAGAGTTCTACGGACGTAATCTCTTTAAGGATGCCTCCGCGCAAATTGCCCGGGATTACCTGAAAAACCGGGGGGTCAGCCAAGAAACGGCCAAGCTTTTTTGCATCGGGTATTCGCCCGATAGTTGGGATGCGAGTAAACGGTTCCTCATGGACAAAGGGTATCCGTTGAGTTTGATTTATCAGGCCGGGCTCTTGCGTTTCCGGGGGGCTGCGGAAAATGCGAAACCCACGGATAATCCCGATGATTATTATGATACTTTCCGGGGACGACTGATGTTCACGATCAGTAATAGCGCGGGTAAAGCCATCGCATTCAGTGCCCGTGACCTTAAGGGCGAGACGGAGATGGGAAAATATATTAATTCGCCCGAGTCACCCCTTTTTAAGAAGAGCCGCGAGCTTTACGGTCTGCACTTGACCAAGCGGCCCTTGTTGGACGAGAAGAAGGCCATTATTTGCGAGGGCCAGCTCGACTTGATCGCCATTTACCAGGCGGGTTTCCAAAATGTGGTGGCTTCGCAAGGAACCGCTTTTACCGAGCTGCACGGACAGATACTAAAGCGTTATGTGGATGAAGTGATCCTGTGTTTCGACTCAGACTCGGCGGGGGTGGACGCGACGATCCGTTCCGTCGATTATTTGATCGAAAGCGATTTGAATGTCCGGGTCGCCTCGATTCCGAAGCCTGACGATCCCGATAGCTTGATCCGGACAAAAGGGCCCGAACAATTTGCGCAGGTCATCACCCAAGCCCGGGATTTTTTCGATTTCCATTATGATGTGCTAGCGACCCGTCATGATGCGCGTTCCCCCGGCGGCAAAAAATCCATTTGTGATGCGATGCTGCCAAAGGCCATGCTTTTGCCAAACCCCATCGCCCGGGCCGCTGTCCTCCAGAAAGTCGCCGCCAGACTCGGGGTGCCCGAGGCCTCGCTCCTTGAGCAATCAAAAAAAATGCGTCCGCGCAATATGCTGCGGCAAAAGGCGGATGGGGAAAATCAAAGGCAAGAGCTGATTCCAGCCACCACCGACCTCCCGATGGCCAGTTCAAACCGCCAAATGCTCCATCTTTTGATCCATTATCCGGATTTGGGCCCTGAATTTTTCAAAAAAGTTCGTTATGAATGGATTCCTTACGATGCTGCGGGGATTCTTTTGCAGCATATTTGGGAGGATATCGAACATGAATCCTTTGAAACGGTGGAAAAATCATTCCCGGAAGCAATGAGGCAAGGAAAAATTCATGATTTAGTCATGGATTTATCGATCAAGGAAGTAATTCCGGCCCGGTATGCAGGTGGGATCGGGGACTCCGGACTCTTGGAGGAAGTGCCTGAAGTCGGGCGGCTGCTGAGTGAAACGGCGATTGATTATGAAAAAGGGTACATCCAAGGCTTACTCAAGGAGCGCCAAGGGCTCTTGGCGCAGGGGAATATATCCTTGGAAAAACAATTGCAAATCCAGAAAGAAGTTATTGACTTACAACGCAGACTTAAGGATATTACACGCCCTTCATGATAAAATGTTATCGATGCATATCATTGAATACCGGATACGGTTATCTGAAGTTTTAAAGGGTTAAAATTTATTTCTATGGCGACCAAGACTAAAAAAAACGTTTCAAAACCCGTGCCGAAAAAGGCAGTTAAAGCAGCTCCAGCAAAGGTGAAGCCTTCCAAGGTGAAAGCCGCCCCCAAAGAAAAAGTTAAACTGGCTCCTGTGAAGGTGCCAGCTGCTGAAAAAGCCGCGAAAAAGGTCGGGAAATCAGTGATCCCAGCTCCGGCTACGCCAGCACCGGCCCCGGTTTCCGCCCTCGGTACCCGTTATGATCGTAACGAGAAAATCCGTGAGCTTGTGCGTTTGGCGAAGGAACAAGGCCATCTGACCTACGACGATATTAATGATGCTTTGCCCGGGGGTGTTACTTCCCCTGATGATCTCGACGAGGTTCTCGTCTCCCTGCGCGCTTTGGATATCGAGATTATCGATGCTTCCGATGTGGATCGTGTCACGATTAAACCCGCCGGGGCCTCGGAAATCGAGGATGACCGCGATAAGGTCGATGAAAAACTCGACATTCTTGATGATCCTGTCCGCATGTACCTGAAGCAAATGGGTATGGTCCCCCTCTTGACCCGCGAACAAGAAGTCGAAATTTCCAAACGAATCGAAGACGCCGAGACCGAAGTCCAGAAACGTATGTATAACTACGGGTTCACCGCCCGTGAGCACTTGAATCTCTCGATCCGTTTGATCGAGAGCAAGGAACGTTACGACCGCGTGATCATGGACAAGAAAATCGACAGCCGCGATAAATACATGCGCGTCCTGCCTAAGCTCATCCGCGATTTGGCCAAGGCAAATTCCTTTTGTGAAGGCAAATACGATGCTGTCATAAAAGCCGCCTCCGGCTCGGCCCTAGAAAAAGCTCTCAAGGAATACCAGAAAGCCAATGAGCAGCTCCAAAAGCTTTACCCGAAATTTTATTTCAAACAAAAGGTCACTGAGGACATGGTCGTTTTTGCGGATGAATATGCCCGCGCCATTACCCAACTGACCCAGCATATCGATACCCTTGAGAAAAAGAAGGGGGCAGGCGACCATAAGGCTGCCATCGCCGAGATGAAAAAGAACCTGAAGGGTATCCAAGGCGAATGCCGTGTCGCCCATGAGGAATTTTCAAAGACTTATAAGGAACTCAAGGAATGGCTCCATAAGGCCATGCGCGCAAAAACAGAGATGGTCGAGGCCAACCTCCGTTTGGTTATTTCCATCGCGAAAAAATATACGAACCGTGGCCTTTCATTCTTGGACCTGATCCAGGAAGGGAATATGGGCCTCATGAAGGCCGTAGAGAAATTTGAATATCGCAGGGGTTATAAATTCTCGACCTATGCGACTTGGTGGATCCGTCAGGCGATCACGCGTTCCATCGCGGATCAGGCTCGGACGATCCGTATCCCGGTGCACATGATCGAGACGATTAATAAACTAATGCGTGTCCAGAAACAGCTCATCCAGGAGTTTGGACGCGAACCAACCCCCGAGGAAATCGCTGACGAGATCATGATGCCAGTGGATCGTGTCCGTGCCGTCCTGAAAATGGCGCAACAACCCATTTCCCTCCAGAGCCCGATCGGTGACAGTGATGACACCAGTTTCGGTGACTTTATTGAGGATAAATCCGCTGAGAATCCCGCCGAGATGGCTTCCCACCGTTTGCTCAAAGACAAACTCGGGGATGTCCTGACCTCATTGACCGACCGGGAACGCAAGGTTCTCGAGTTGCGTTTTGGACTGGTAGACGGTTTCTCAAGGACACTCGAAGAAGTCGGTAAACAATTTAATGTGACCCGTGAACGTATCCGTCAGATCGAGGCCAAAGCCCTCCGAAAAATGCGTCACCCGACCCGCATTCATCAGCTGGAGGGATTCCTCGAATTTGGCGAGGAACCATAATCCTCCCCCGATTCTCCCGATAGAAAATGTAATTATTTCCACCACATATCCTCGCCGCAAAAATCGGCGGGGATTTTTTTTGTAGGGCAAGCGGCCCTGCCTGCCACGGGCCAGAGTTTTACGGTTACATCCGGCATTTGGCAACGAGGCCCGTCCACCTAAATAAATAAATGAGATTGTCCATCCTACTTCTTAAATCCCTCGTGGATTTGTGCCGTGAAAATTTTCCCGATTGCACCAAGATTCCCTAGACATGCAGCAGTTTACTATCAAATGGCTGCGGGGGTATCGGGGGTTTTCTTTTCCTCGGGGCGGAGGGGTTCGCGGTGTTTCTGGTAGGCGTGGACGATTTTGGCGACGAGGGAGTGGCGGATGACATCTTTTTCGTCGAAGTATTGAAA